>CANJMQ010000006.1 GCA_947475225.1 Bradyrhizobiaceae bacterium | reverse complement strand
TGCCACGGGCTGGCCCGCATGACGGCAGGCAAGATGATGCGCAGCGGCGACCAGTCGCTCTATCCGCGCCTGGAACTCTTTGTATCGGGCGTGTGGATGTCGGCGCTGGCCGCCATCATCTTCGCCGTGCTGGCCTTCGAGACCTGAGGCACCTCACTGCGCCAGAGTCGAACTGGCGTCAGAGAGGACGTCGGCCGCCTCTGCCTCATTGCCCGCCGCGCAGAGCTTTTCCGCCTGGGCCACCATGTCCTGAACCTGAGTCTTGACGTCGGGCTGAAGCTTCGCGCTCGCCAGCATTGCCTTGAGAGCGGGGAGATCCGTATCGCAGGGACCGGCCATGACCGGAGCGGAGAGCATGGCCAGAAGGCCGAGCGCGGGCAGGGCGGACTTCATGTCGGAAACCTCATTTGACAAGTCCCGCACCCTATAAACCGGGCCGGGCGGTCGCGCCAATCCTTCTGTTGTGAACTATCAATAATCAAAAAGGTGATTTTTCGCGCAATCTATCGTTGACAATATTTCCCGAACATTGCCAATCTCTGGAACATTCTAGGTTGTAGAATCTTCTTTGGATTGTAGTGAGAATGCTAGGGGGAGGCTTGCAGAGTAAGGTGACGGGACGTGCGGGTGCATGCGCCCGGCATATCCTGCTTCTTGCCATTCTGCTGCTGGGCCAGGTCGCGCTCGCCGCCGCCGCCCAGGCCACTGACTGGGTCGTCAACATCAATGACACTGGTTACGATCCGACGGGGGTGAACGGCACGGTGGTTTACACGATCACCGTCGGGAATGAGGACCTTGCCACCAACACCTCGCCCGCCACCACCCTACAGTTGACGATTCCCGGGAACGGAACCTTCACCGGCGCGACGGGCACCATATCGGGATGTACGCCCACGCCGCTGGTTGGCCCCGGCGTGGTGACCTGCAATGTGCCGCCGATTGTGGGTGGCCAATACGTGCAGTTGCTTGCCAGCGTGAAGGCGACGGCGACTCCTGACATAACCATCGATGTTTCGGTTCCAACCGCTGGAGACGCCGACCCCTCCAATAACACCGCGTCGGAAAAGACGACCATAACATCCTCGGCTGACATGGAACTCAGTCTGTCCGCGCCTGCGAGCGAGGCGGCGGGCAGCCTGGCCAGCTACGTATTCACCGCCAGGAACCTTGGCCCGGACTCGGCAACCGGGGTCAAGGTGATGGTGCCCGCACCCGATGGGCTGGTAGAGGTAACCTTCCCGGGCTGCACGCTGGTCGGCACCAATTATGAGTGCTTCATTCCGGGGCCTTTGGCGGCGAATGCCAGCCAAACCTTCACGCTCTCTGGCGTGATCAGCGCTGCGTCGGGGTCAACGGTGACACTGTCTGGCAGTGTCGGCGGTGGTTCTCCTGTCGATCCGGTCCCGGGCAACAATCTGGTGACGGCAAGCACCAGCGTGACAGAAGGTTCTGACGTCCGGATTGCCAAGTCGCGGTCGCCAACGGCCGTCAAGGTCGGCGATCCCGTCACCTTCACATTGGCGGCAAGCTATGTGGGCGACTCGCCAACTGGGCTCGTCATCGAAGACGTTATTCCAGCAACCTATGACAGGACGTCCGTGGTGGTCACGCCGTCGCCCGGCAGTGGCTGGAACTGTTCTTATTCCAATCCGACGGTGACCTGTACGCTTGCCTCGGGCAGCGGCTCGGGAGCCGTTTCACTCGGCAACATCACCATCGAGACGACGGCAATCACGGCGACCGGGGGTGGGGGCGTATCCGACAGCAGGAATACCGCGACCATCTCATCGAGCGGCCCGCTCGATCCAAATCTTGCGAACAACACCGCCGATGACGGCGGCGCGATCATTGAAGAACCGACGTCGGACCTGAGCGCCAACAAGTCCGGGCCCAATCCGCCGCTGGTCGTCGTCGGGCAGTCCTACGATTTCAGTATCAGCTCGAAGAACAATGGCAATAAGCCGTTCTCGGGCACCCTGACGATGACCGATGCTCTGCCGGCAGGGCTTGAGGTGACCAGCTATGTGCTGAATGGCTGGAGCTGTTCTCCGGCGACTCCGGTCACCGGCGCCGCGACCATCGCGTGCACCCGGGTCTATGACGTTTCGTCGCCACTGGCAGTGGGTGCTACGACGCCGGCCGTCACGCTGACGGCGCTGGTAACCTCCAGTGCCGCCCCGATCAACAACTGCATGGCCGTTTCATCGACGGGTGCGGCTTACCCGGACACCAATCCCGGCAATGATCAGGCCTGCTACAATATCACGCCCTCTTTGCCGGGAAGCGCTGCCGATCTCAGTGTGATCAAGACCCGGAGCCTCGCGTCGCTTGCATCTGGCGATATCCAGACCTTTACGATCGAAGTCGTGAATTCCGGCCCGGTCACGTCAACCAACATCAGCGTTGAAGATACGCTCAACTCTCTGACGAGCAGCTCCGGCGCCGTTTCAGTGACCTCCATCGCCAACAACTTGGCAACTCCGTTCGGCTGTTCCACAAGCGCGGTTGGTGGCAATGCGACCAAGCTGAGCTGTTCCATCGGCTCGCTCCCGGTTTGTACTGCGGGAACAGATTGTCCGGTGATTACCGTTGAGGCCCGGCAAGGCGGCAATGCGGGGCCCCGGAGCAACACGGCGACAGCCATATCCAGCTCTGTTGCCGATCCGGACCTCGCAAACAATACGAGCACTGTGAACTACGACATCACGGCGCAAGCGGACGTGACCGTTGGCAAGACCGCGAACGCCACATCACCAGCCGGCCAGGACCTCATCTATGTCATCACCGCGAGAACCACTGGCGACGGACGAAGCCAAGCCGAAAACGTCACCATCGACGACACCTTGCCAAATGATCTGATCTTCATTTCGGCCACGCCCTCTGCGGGGGCCTGCTCCACGACCCCGACGGCGAACAGCGAAACGACGTCCGGAAACAATCAGGTTCTCTGCAATTTGGGAACCATTGGCAACAATGGCCAGCAGACCGTCACGATCCGTGTGCGCCCAAAGACGGTGACGGCGGGAACGAGCATTCAGAACAATGTGGCGGTCAGCACGTCAACGCCTGGCGACGATCCGGCAAACAACAGCGCCTCCACGACGACCTCAATTACAAATCCCACCTTGGACTTGCTCGTCAACAAGACAGACAGCCCGGACCCGACGGCTGTCGGCGAGAACACCGTCTACACAATCACGATCACCAACTCCGGACCATCGGCGGCAGAGAACGTCACCATGACGGATGCGCTGCCGGGCGCTCCAAACACGACGACCAACCTCCTGAAGTTCATATCCTACACACCGCCTCCAGGCGGCACCTGCGGCACGGTTCCCGCCGTCAATTCGACAGGTGGGACCCTGCAATGCTCCGTCGCCTACCTCGCGGCCGGGCAGAGCAAGACCATCACCGTCACAATGGAAGGCATTGCGAAGGGTGTCACGCGGAACACGGCGACGGTTGCATCGGATGAGACCGCAGCGGGCTTTGATACGAACCTGAACAACAACACGGTCGTTCAAGACACCACGGTTCGTACCCGTGTCGACGTCGAGGTGACCTCGAAGATACCGTCCAAGAC
The DNA here is from genome assembly GCA_947475225.1 of Bradyrhizobiaceae bacterium. GTDB lineage: Bacteria > Pseudomonadota > Alphaproteobacteria > Rhizobiales > Aestuariivirgaceae > Aestuariivirga. The sequence continues at coordinate 67,455 of CANJMQ010000006.1, read as the reverse complement.
ACCGGTGGCGCTGCGCGAGCCGTTCACCTTTGCGATTACGGTCCGCAACAATACGGGCGGCAACCTCGCAGAGGCGGACAACACCACGGTCACCGATAACTTGCCCGCCAACATGGTGCTCACCGGCCAGCCCACAGCGGTGGTGACCGTCGGCACAACGACCGCCAACAGCTGTTCGGGCGCCGCCGGCGCGTCATCCTTCGTCTGCGCATTCGGAACCATGAGCAGCGGTGGCCAGCTCGTCATCACCATGCCGGTGATGATCGTGGGGGTAAGCGCGCTTCCGCAGACTTTCACCAATACCGCATCGGTCTCCACGAGCTCGCTTGAGAGCAATACATCGAACAACAGCAATTCGGGCCAGGTTTCGGTGGAGCAGGCCGCATCTCTGGCCGGCAAGGTGTTCCGCGATTTCAACGACAACGGCATTCAGGATTTGCCGGGTGATACGCCGATCAGCGGCGTGGTGATGACACTTTCGGGGGAGACCCTCGATGGGACGCTGGTCACCCTGACAGCCACGACGGAGGCCGACGGGAGCTATCTGTTCCCGATCATTCCCGCCGGGGTTTACACCGTGACCCGCGGCGATGTCAGCGAAGCGGGCCTCGAAAACGGCAAGGTCACGGCGGGCACGGCTGGTGGCATTCCGTCCACCCTTGACGTTTCCGGCATCAAGCTCACCGATACGACTGCGGCCACGGGTTATGATTTCGCGCTGGTGCCAACGGCCGCAATGACCGTCGGAAAGTCGCTGCTCTCGGATCCGGTCAACAATCCTGATGGTACGTTCGATGCCACCTTCCGGGTAACCGTGACCGTCAATAACCTGGAAGACGTCGACAACGTTACGGTCAACGATCAGCTGGCGGGTCCGGCGCCGCTGTTCGGAACCTATATGGCGGTGCCATCGACGCCCGGCACCTACAGCATCTCTGCGCCGCCTTCGGGCACCTGCGGCGGCCTCAACGCAGGTTTCGATGGCAGCGCTTCGGTGGCACTCGCAAGCGGCTTCACCCTTCCGCCGAGCGGCTCGTGCTACATCGACTTCACGGTTCGCACGCTGGCGTCCGTGCCGTTGCCGCCGTTCGCAAATGGTGGCCGCTATATCAATCAGGCCAGCGCCAGCGGCACCGGACGCCTGTCAGGCCAGACTCCGTCGAACACCTCGCCGCAGGTGCCGGTCTCAGTCGATATTCCGCAGCTCATTCTCGACAAGGTGTTGACCGCCAACAGTGACCCTGACTCCACCGGTACCGTGACGCTGGATGACGTTCTCACCTACACGCTGACCGCCACCAATTCGGGATCGGTGACACTCACCGATGTCGTGGTGAGTGACGACAAGATCAGCCCCAACTCGATCACCTGTCCGTCCGTGGCGCCCGGCGAAACCTGCGTGCTGACCGGTACCCTCGTGGTCACGCTGGCGGATGTGCAGGCCAAGAAGATCGTCAACAACGGCACCGCTGACAGTGATGAGACCGGGCCTGTGACCGATACCGTGACGGTGCCAGTCATACCGGTGATCGGCAAGAACACCATCACCAAGGTGGCACTGATCAGTTCCGCCAAGCGCGGCGAGAAGGTGCCTTATGTCATCACCGTCACGGACTCGCCGTTCAATCCTGCGCGCATCGTCGACGTGATGCCGCCAGGCTTTGCCTTCATCGAGGGCAGTGCGGTGGCCAATGGCGCGAAAGTGGAGCCGACCATCGATGGCCGCCGCCTGACTTTCGACGGGCTGGTGCCGGATGCGGGCGGCGACATCAAACTCGAGCTGACGCTGGTTGCCACTGCATCTGTCAACCCCGGTTCGGCGGTCAACCAGGCCCAGCTCGTGGACCCCAAGACGGGCAAGGTGGTGGCCACCGCCAAGGCAAAGGTCACCATCCTCGCGGAAGCCATATTCGACTGCGGCGACATCATCGGCAAGGTCTTCGACGACCAGAACCGCAGCGGCTACCAGGATGAGGGCGAGCCAGGACTGCCTGCCGTGCGGGTTGCCACCGTCAATGGTCTGCTGATCACCACCGACTCCAACGGCCGCTTCAACATTCCCTGCGCCGACCTTCCGGATGCCAGCATTGGCTCCAACTTCGTCGTGAAGCTCGACACACGCAGCCTGCCGACGGGCTATCACCTCACCACCGAGAATCCGCGCCGGGTGCGCCTCACCGCGGGCAAGGTGGTGAAGCTCAATTTCGGCGCCTCGATCTCGCGGCTCGTCAAGCTGGAACTGAACGGCAAGGTCTTCGCGCCGGGCTCGAGCGATTTGAACCCGAAGTGGCAGGCGGGCCTCGACAAGCTGGTCGCGGCACTCGAGGTGGAGACCTCGGTCCTGCAGATCACCTATCGCGGCAAGGACGATGCCCTGGCAAGGGCGCGCATTCATGCGGTGAAGGATGCCGTCACCCAGCGCTGGAGCGCGGTCCCCGATCACTATGAACTCGCCATCGACAGCCGCATCATTTCTGGAGGTGCGCCATGAAGGGGCGGAGGCTCATGGCACTGGTGTCGGTGGCACTGCTGTGTGGCACATCGCTTGCCAGCGCGCAGGAAGCGGGAGACGAACTGTTCTCGATCAGCGTTGACGGCGAGCATGTGGCGGGAACGCCCTCCACGCCCGACCCCAACCGCAAGACGGACAAGGCGCTGGAAGCTGCCGACATCCAGGTGAAATATGACGGGCTCAACGCGAAGCCCTTCCTCAACGCAGCGACAACGTCGTCGCGCCGCTCCTTTGCGGCTGGCGAGGAGGTGGAGATCCTCGCGTCGAGCAACTACCCGGCCTATATCGCGCGGCAGGAAATCCGTATCTTTGCCACCGGCAAGCACGCACCCGCCTCGCCCATCGCCGTGGTGAAGGTGGGCAAGGGCAACCTCGCGCGCTGGACCATGCCGGAGTCTGCCGCCACGCAAGGCTTCGACGACTTCGTCTATGTGCTGCGCGTCTATGACGCCAAGGGCCGCTTCGACGAGACACGGCCACTGACGCTGGTGCGCCGGTCCTCACTCGAAACCGCGCCGGACGAGGACGGACCGACGGCGCCGGGCTTCAGCGACGACAATACGTCGTTCCGCAACATCCGCGTGGATGGCGGCGCCGTTACCGTAGCCGGCCGCAACGTGCCGTCTGGGGCAGCAGTTGAGGTGCTGGGGGAGACGATCCCGGTTGATGGCGACGGCCGTTTCGTCGTGCAGCGCATCCTGCCAATCGGTGACCATGACGTGGACGTGGCGCTGAAGGGCGGAAAGGAAGGCAGTCTCTCCTTCGACCGCAGCATCAACATTCCGTCGAGCGAGTGGTTCTATGTTGGTCTCGCGGACCTCACGCTCGGTTCCAAGTCGGGTTCCAAGCACATCGAGGACGTGGCGCTGGGCGAATATGACGGCGTCTATGACAAGGGTCGTGCAGCCTTCTACCTGAAGGGCAAGATCAAGGGCTCATGGCTGCTCACCGCCGCGGCGGACACGGGCGACGGCAGCGTCGAGAATATGCTGACGGGCCTCGACGATCGCGACCCGCGCAGCTTTCTGAAGCGCATCGATCCCGAAGACTACTATCCGGTCTATGGCGATGACTCAGTGGCGATCGAGGACGCGCCGACCAGCGGCAAGTTCTATGTTCGGCTGGAACGTGGTGACAGCCGTGTGGTGTGGGGCAACTTCAAGACCGACATTCGCGGCACCGAGTTCCTGCGCAACGACCGCGCCCTCTACGGCGCCAATGTCGTGCTGAAGACCGACAAGATGGTGCCCTCGGGCGAACGCTCCGGCGAGATCCACGGCTATGCGGCACAGCCGGGCACGATACCGCAGCGGGACGTGTTCCGCGGCACCGGCGGCTCGGCCTACTTCCTCACCCATCAGGACGTGACCACCGGCTCCGAGACGCTCTATGTCGAGGTCCGCAATCCGGTCACGGGCCGGGTCATCGACCGCCGCACGCTGGTCTATGGCCGGGACTACTCGCTCGACTACGTGCAGGGCGTCGTGCTGCTCAACGAACCGCTGGCCTCTACCGTCGACGCCGGAAACCTGGTGCGCGACGGGGCGCTCGGCGGCAATGACCAGTATCTGGTGGCGGCCTATGAATTTGTGCCGACGGCGGGTGACGTCGACGGTTATGTCTATGGCGGCCGCGCCCAGCAATGGGTGGGCGACCATGTCCGCCTCGGCGTGACCGGCGCACTCGAGAAGACCGGTTCAGCCGACCAGAAGCTCGGCGGTGCCGATATCCAGTTCTATAAATCCGAGAAGACCTTCCTCGAAGGCGAAGTGGCGGTGACCGAGGGGCCTGGCTTCGGCTTCGCGGAGTCGATCAACGGCGGCCTCACCATCACCGAGCCCGGCATTGCCGGTAACCAGGGCGACCCCGCCATGGCCTATCGCGTGCTTGGCCGCCTCGACCCGGGCGAGATCATCCCCGGCGCCAAGGGTGACCTCGAAGCGAGCTTCGCCTACAAGCAGGCGGGCTTCTCCACCCTCGACGAGCAGGTGACGGAGGACCGCTACGAATATGGCCTCAAGGGCAATCTCGAACTCTCCGACCGTGTGACGCTGAACTTCTACGGCGATCGGTTGGAGAGTGGGGGCGACGTAACCCAGAACCAGGCGGGTGCCGACCTCACCTACCTCTTGTCGGAGGGTCTGCTGGTCTCGGCCGGGGTTCAGCAGCTCAACGTCGACAATCCGGACGAGGGCACGGACGGTAACCGCACCGATGCGGCGTTGAAGCTCACCCGCATCCTCAGCGACACCTCCTCCATCTATGCCTTCGGACAGGCAACGCTGGCGCGCACCGGCAATGTCGACCTCAACAATCGCGGTGGCGTGGGCGGCACGCGGCAGCTCACCGACACAATTGATGGCTCGGCGGAAATCTCCTATGGCGACGGCGGCATCGGGGGCAGGGCGCTGCTGAGCTACCAGCCCGTGGCGGCTGACCGCTACTACATCGGCTATGCGCTGGACCCCGGCAACTATGTGGCCAATGATCTCCTGTCGGGTAACCAGACTGACGATCTGGGAGGCATCATCGCCGGGGTAAAGCATGGATTCAGCGAACGGCTGTCGGTCTATGCCGAGGACAAGTATAATTTCTGGTCGAACCAGCCCAGCCTCACGCAGGTCTATGGTGTGACCTATACCCCAACGCCTGAGTGGAAGCTTGGTGGCGCCATCGAGTCCGGCAAGGTCTGGGGCGACACGGCGGACCTTGGCTTCGACAATAGCCACTTCAACCGCAACGCCGTCTCGGCCACCGCTGTCTACAACCCGAATGACAAGATGACAGCATCGGTCAAGGGCGAGGTACGCTACGATGACGGCAGCGCCAGCGATGGCGGCGACCAGACGGCCTATTACCTTGCTGCCCGCCTCAGCAATGCGCTGAACGAAGACTGGCGGGTTCTCGCGGCACTCGACGCCGTGGTCTCGGATGCGACAGATTCATCGATTGGCGGCAATTACGTTGAAGGCTCCATCGGTTATGCTTATCGCCCGGTGCTCAATGACCGCCTCAATGCCCTTGCAAAAGTTGTCTATGTCTATGACGTGCCGGGGCCGGACCAGGTGAACATCGATGGTGAGATCGGCGGCCCATCGCAGCAGAGCCATATCTTCAGCGTCGATGCCACCTATGACCTGACGGAGATGGTGTCCATTGGCGGCAAGTACGGCCTGCGTATCGGCGAGTGGAAGTCTGAGGATGGCGATAGTTGGGAAAACTCCACGGCCCAATTGGGCGTGCTGCGCGCTGACCTGCATGTCGTCAAGAAATGGGACGTGATGCTGGAAGGCCGCTGCCTGTGGGAATCTGCCAGCCAGTCGGCCAACTGGGGTGCGGTCGCGGCAGTCTACCGCCAGATCAACGATAATTTCGACGTGGGCGTGGGTTACAACTTTGGCCTCTACTCGGATGATCTCGCTGACCTGAGCGCCAACGACCAGGGCTTCTTCGTCAACGCGGTTGGCAAGCTCTAACGCTGTTCCTCACCGCCCGCCGCGACGATCACGCCGATGATCATCAGTCCGGTAAGGATGAGTCTGATCCCCGCACTCGCTCCGAAGGTGTTGAGCATGGTGACGAGCAGGTACATGAACAGCGCGGCACCCCAGATGCCCGGCACATTGGCCCGTCCGCCCGCCACCGAGGTGCCGCCGATCACCACCGTGGCGATGGAGGCCAGCAGGAATTCCTCGCCCATGTTCAGGGCGGCGCCGCGCGAGAAGCCTGAGAGCAGGATGCCGCAGACACCGGCGAGAAGGGCGCTGAGCACATAGGTGAGGAAGCGGGTGCGATCGACGTTGAGGCCCGCGAGCCATGCGGCGCGGCTGTTCTGACCCACCGCCAGCACGCTGCGGCCATAGACGGTCCGGCTCAACACCATTGCCAGCGCGATGGACAGTGCCAGCACCGCGAAGGCCATGATGGGAATACCGAAGACCTGCGTCTCGGCAAATTGCGCCAGGGGCTCGGGCGGCTTGATGCGGATGCCGCGGCCATAGGAGATGGCTGCGGAGAGAACGAGGAAGCTCGATGACAGCGTGGCGATGATCGGCGGAATGCGGAGCAGGCGGATCAGGCCATAATTGAAGACGCCCACCAGCGTCGCCGCGCCGAGCGCCGCGATGATGCCGATCACCATTCGTCCCGTGTCCTCGTCCATGACCTTCATGGCAACGACGCCCGACAGCGTGATGGTGGCGGGGATCGAGAGGTCGACGTTGCCCGGACCCGTGGTGATGACCATCATCTGGCCCAGCCCGACGATGATGGTGAAGGTGGCAAACGAGAAGGCGGCGGTGAGGATGGCACCTGCGCCTTGCCCGCCGGTGTAGGCGATGGTGGCGAGCCACACCGCAATAGCCGCACCGAAGGAGAAGACCCATGGCTGGCGCAAGAGCTTGCCGATCATCGCTTGTGCTCCCCGTAAGAGACCAGCGCCCGGAGCGCCAGTACGATGATGAGGATCGCCCCTTGCGCACCGATCTGCCAGTCGGGCGAGATCTTGAGGAAGATGAGGAAGGAGCCCGCCAGCGCAAGCGTCAGCGCGCCGACGACGGCCCCCAGTGGCGACACGCGCCCGCCGATGAACTCGCCGCCGCCAAGGATCACGCCGGCGATCGAGTACAGCGTGTAGCGGTCAGCGACATGGGCATCACCAGAGGTGGTCAGGCCCAGCAGTGCGAGGCCGGAGAGGACGCCGAAGAAGCCCGCCAGCATGTACATGATGACCTTGGTGTTCAGCATCGACCAGCCGGCGCGCGTCAGCGCCTTGGGGTTGCCGCCGGCACCGCGCGCGATGACGCCATAGGACGACAGCATGAGGGCCAGGTGCACCACGACCCCGATCACGATGGCGGCGATGATGGGAAAGGGCACCCAGGGCGTCTGCACCCCCATGAGGGCCTTCAGCCAGACCGGCGCCTTGCCGCCGGGAGACGGCAGGATCAGCACCGCGATGCCGAGCCACACGAAGGAGAGGCCCAGCGTCACCACGATGGAGGGCAGGTTACGGATGTGGATGAGTGCACCCACCGCGCCATAAGTGGCAATGAGCACCAGCAGCGCCAGGATGCCGAGGAGCGGATTGTCGAGCAGCAGCGTGGCGCCGATGCACGAGACAAGCCCCACGAAGGGGCCGATGGAAAGGTCAAGGTCATTCACCGTGATGATGAACATCTGCGCGATGGTGGCGAGTGCGATGGGCACCGCGTATTGCAGCATCAGGTTGAGCCCGAAATAGCTCATGGTCCGGGGCTGCACATAGAAGGTGGCGGCCAGCACCACGGCGAGCGTCAGAAAGGGCAGGGCCTGCCGCAGGAAACGCCGGTTCATGCCGCCTGCTCCGCGAAGGACGCCTGAAGCACCTTCTCTTCCGTCAGTTCATCAGCACCCAGTGCGGCCACGATGGCGCCGTTGCGGAACACATAGGCGCGGTCGCAATGCGTCAGCTCCTCGATCTCGGTCGTGTACCAGATGAAGGTGCGGCCCTTTTCGGCTTCCGCCTCGATCATCGCATAGACTTCCTGCTTGGTGCCGATGTCGACACCGCGCATCGGGTCGTCCATCAGGATGATCGTCGCGTCGGAGGCCAGCGCACGGGCGAACAGTGCCTTCTGCTGGTTCCCGCCCGAGAGGGTGAGGATGTTGTTGTCGACGTCCGGGGTGCGGATCGCCATCCGCACCTTCCACTCCTCGGCGAGCTTTTCTTCGGCTGCCAGGTCGATGAAGCCAGCCTTGCGCAGCGCGGTGAGTGAGCGCGTGGTAATGTTACGGCCGATGGACCAGAGATTGAACACGCCGTCTGACTGGCGGTCGCCGGCGATAAAGGACAGTGCCCCCTTCACCTCCGCGTGGCGGCGCTCATAGATCTGCAGAAGCATGCGCGTCTGGCCATGGCCGGCCAGGCCGGTGAGGCCGATGATCTCGCCCTTGCGCGCTTCCAGCGAGGCGCTCCCGCCGCTGCGCGGCTGGGCGCGGACCATCACCTCGGCCACGGAATTCTTGGCCGCGCCGCGCTTGTGTTCGCGCGCCTCGGAGCCCATGGCGGCTACCAGCGAATTGCGGGTGAAGTCGGCGGCCTTGCGGTCAGCCACGGTCTTGCCGTCCTTCATCACCACGATGCGGTCGGCGGTCGAAAGGACTTCGCCGAGGAGATGCGAGATCAGGATGATGGAGGTGCCGCGCGCCGTCTCCTTCTTTACATAGGCGAGCAGCTGCTGCGCGGTGACGGCGTCGAGCGAGGATGTGGGCTCGTCGAGGATGACGAGGCGCAGCTTGCCGTCGGTCACCGTGAAGGCGCGGGCGATTTCCGCCATCTGGCGCTGGCCGATGGCAAGGTCGGCAATCTCGTCGTCAGGCGCGATACCGTGGTTGGGGAAGATTTCGTCGAGCTTCTGGCTGATCAGCGCGCGGGCACGGCCCTTCCAGCCCAGACCCGTCAGCGAGCGGTGCACGATGCGGACGTTCTCGGCCACCGTCAGGTTGGGGCAGAGCGAGAGTTCCTGGAATACGCAGCGCACGCCCTCCGCCTGCGCGGCGGCGGCCGTCCAGCTTCCGGCATGGGGTTTGCCGCCAATCGACAAGGTTCCGGCTGAAGGTGTCAGGTTGCCGCTCAGCACGTGCATGAGGGTGGACTTGCCGGCCCCGTTGTGACCGACGAGCCCAAGGCACTCGCCGGTGGCGACCACGAGGTCGACACCGGCCAAGGCGCGGACGGCGCCGAATGATTTTTCGACGCCGTCCAGACTGATTGCTTGCTCGGACAAGCTCTTACTTGCCCGCGACGACCTTTGCTGCGTCGTCGGCAGTGTATTCGACATTGGCCACGCCGCCCTTTTCAGTGGTGGCGAGATTGGCTTCGAGCGTGTCCTGGTCGATGCGCAGGAAGGGCACGGTCAGGTCCTTCGGCACTTCCTTGCCGTCGAGGATCATCTGCGCCACCCAGAAGGCCAACGTCGAAACGCCCGGCGCAATCGAGACGGACATGGTCTCGTAGCCGTTCTTGTCCTTCTGCTCCTTCCACCACTGCAGCTCATCCTGGCGGTTGCCCATGATGATGGTGGGAGTGGGGCGGCCGGCAGCGGCGAAGGCCTGTGCGGCGCCGTAGCCGTCACCACCCTGCGTCACCACAGCCTTGATCTCAGGCAGCGACGGCAGGATGCCGGCCACGGCCTTCTGGGCCACTTCCTGCGCCCAGTCGCCGTGGACGGAGCCAACGATCTTGAACTGCGCGTTCTTGGCCGCCGTCTCGTTGATGCCCTTGGAGATGGCGTCATCCACGAACACGCCGGCAAGGCCGCGGATCTCGAGAAGGTTGCCACCTTCGGGCATCTTCTTGGCGAGGTATTCGACTTCCGAAGCGCCCATCTTCTCAAAGTCGACGGCGATGCGCCAGGCGCAGGGCTCGGTCACGATGCCGTCGAAGGACACGACGATGATGCCGGCATCGCAGGCCTGCTTGATGACGCCGTTGAGCGCATCCGGCGAAGCGGCGTTGACGACGATGGCGTTGTAGCCCTGAAGGATGAGGTTCTGGATCTGGGCGGCCTGTTCCGTCACCTGGTTCTCGGAGGTGGTGAACGGATCAGCCGCTGCCACGATGCCCGCCTCGACGGCCGGCTTCGTCACCTTGTCCCAGCTCTTCAGCATGGCCTGGCGCCATGAGTTGCCGGCATAGTTGTTGGACAGCGCGATTTTCTTGTCCTTGGTGTCGGCCATGGCCACGCCGGTGGCGAGCAGTGCAGAAAGCGCAATGGTGCAGGCGAGTGTCTTCTTGAGCATGTTGGGGTCCTCCCGTGACTCGTTTTGAGCCCTCTGGTGCCGGGGCTCATGGCTGCATGCTAACATATTAGTTGGCGGGGGCAATGGATGGCTCTCATCTGAGCTGCCTCTTTTTCGTCGTGTCCGTGCTTGACCCGGGTATTTCTGGGCGTCGGAAAAAGGCTGCCCCCGTCAAGCCAGGGCAAGGTGAGACACCTGATGGCCCGGGTTGCACCTTTCCGCCTCCTGCTTTATAGAAATCGTCATGTCCAACGCGCGGATCATCCTGTTCGTCCCGGCAGCCCTGCCGCTGCCGCTTGCGCTTGGCCGCCTGCTTCTTAGCTGCCCCTGAGGGCCGGCCGGGCTTCTGCCCTGGCTCTCCGGGGGTCTGAAGCCGACAAACCAGCCAAGCCAGGCAATTCCGAAAGATATCTCTGATGATGATTTCCCCCCGCGAGAAGTACCGTCCGTTTCCGCAGGTCCAGCTTGCCGACCGGCAATGGCCGAACCGGACCATCACCCAGCCGCCGGTCTGGTGCTCGGTGGACCTCCGCGACGGCAACCAGTCGTTGATCGAGCCGATGGGCCTCGACCGCAAGATGCGGATGTTCGACGCGCTCCTGAAAATGGGCTTCAAGGAGATTGAGGTGGGCTTCCCCTCGGCCTCCCAGACCGACTTCGACTTCGTGCGCCACCTCATCGAGGGCAACAGGATCCCGGAGGGCGTCACCATCCAGGTGCTCACCCAGTCGCGCGAGGAGCTGATCCGCCGCACCTTCGAGAGCCTGAAGGGCGTAAAGAGCGCCATCGTGCATCTCTACAACTCGACCTCCGAGCTGCAGCGCCGCGTGGTTTTCAAGCTCGACAAGCCGGGCATTGTCGACATTGCGGTGAAGGGTGCCACGCTGATCCGCAAGCTCGAGCGCGAATATGGCCTCGAGGGCGTGACGCGCCATGAGTATTCGCCAGAGAGCTTCACCGGCACCGAGCTCGAGTTCGCCAAGGAAATCTGCGAGGCGGTGATCGATGCTTACGAGCCGACGCCGCAGAAGAAGCTGATCCTCAACCTGCCGGCCACGGTGGAGATGTCCACCCCCAATGTCCACGCCGACCAGATCGAGTGGTTCTGCCGTAACATCAAGAAGCGCGACAGCCTGCTGATCTCGCTCCACCCGCACAATGACCGCGGCTGCGCCGTGGCCGCGACCGAGCTCGGCCTGCTGGCCGGTGCTGACCGCGTGGAAGGCACGCTGTTCGGCAATGGCGAGCGCACCGGCAACGTCGACCTCGTCACGCTGGCCATGAACCTCTACAGCCAGGGCGTCGACCCAGGCCTCGATTGCTCGAACATCAACGAGCTTGTCCGCATGGCGGAATACTGCAACCAGCTGCCCATCCACCCGCGCCATCCTTACGCGGGCGAACTGGTGTTCACGGCATTCTCGGGCTCGCACCAGGATGCGATCAACAAGGGCTTCAAGGCCATGGCGGCGTCCAACTCGCCGCTGTGGGAGGTGCCTTATCTCCCGATCGACCCGATGGACCTCGGCCGCTCCTACGAGGCGGTGATCCGCATCAATTCGCAGTCAGGCAAGGGCGGCATCGCCTATATCCTCGAGAAGGAGCACGGCATCGAGCTGCCGCGGCGGCTCCAGATCGAGTTCTCAAAGGTTGTGCAGGCCATCGCTGACGGCGAGGGCGTGGAGCTTGCCGCCGACCGGCTGTGGAGTGCCTTCCAGTCGGAGTATCTCGAAGGCAACGGCCGCTATGGCTTCGTGTCGCATTCCGCGAGTGCGGACCAGGCCGAGCAGGACGTGGTCGCCAGGATCACGGTTGACGGCAACCTCAAGACCATCCTCGGCCACGGCAATGGACCGGTTGATGGCTTCGTGGATGCGATCCGCAAGGAGTCGGGACTCAACTTCGACGTGGCTGATTACCGTGAGCATGCCATCGGCATGGGCGCCAACGCAGCCGCCATCGCCTATGTTGAATTGCGCTTGGCCGACGGCTCCAGCCTGTTCGGCGTCGGCATTGACAAGAACATCGTCGTGGCCTCGCTGAAGGCCGTGATTTCGGGCGTGAACAGGGCGCTAAAAAAGCACTAGACGGGGGGCGGCGGGCAATGTACTAACCCGCCGTCGGCTCCGGACTTCGCGGGGCCGTACGTCCTTCAGGGACGGGCGATTAGCTCAGGTGGTAGAGCAGCTGACTCTTAATCAGCGGGTCGTAGGTTCGAGTCCTACATCGCCCACCATCCTCCTCATAAGTTCTTGATTTTAAAGAACAAAAAATGCGGTGGGACAGTGTTGGGACAGTGGCGGGACACAACCCAGTGTCTATTCCTACAAAATACAGTGTTGGTGTCTTTATTCCTTTTTTGTTGCACTGAAGTTCGTTTGTTCAATCAACCAATTTACTCAAATCTTCTGTCGTGGCTCGTAAGCACGGCAGGTGGTTGGTGGGCCAGCATCACTGCTAAAGGAAAATCCTTTGCATGTAGAGCAAATCCATCGTGTTGAATCAGAGAATGGTTGGATGGCGTCTTGTTGCCACAGGCATTTGTTCCGACCGGGTTTTGAGTAGCCGAGATCTTTGTATGAAGCCGCACTGTCAGCCGGCCCCACTCCATTTGGCTCTGCTGCACCGGTAAATGGGTTCGTGATATTGGGAGAATACGTTGTTCCGGGAGTCGGCTCTGATCTTGGTCTTGTTTTATTACGACGAAGATCGGCCCACATCTTCATTAGTGCACCTAACGCAATACCCGCACAGACGATCAGGAGTACGAGAAGCACATCCGGACGGTGAAGGTAATCCGTCAATGTCTGGATCAGCGCCTTGCTATCCCAGGAATGCAGATATGGATTCTCTTTCAACACCGAAATCAGCTCACCGCGTTAGACCGCCGACCAAAACCCAAAAAATTATTGATCCACAACCCTAGGGGGCGTCAACACACGGCGGCTCGCTCATGGCCGACTGCATCGCTTCGATGGGATTCAAATTCACCTCTCCGGCGGTTTTCCGAGCCGCTACCGAAGGCTGGCAAGGTGGGACATTGAACGAAAAAGCCAATGTAAATCAATGGGAACAAAATATTGGGTGGGACACTATAAGTGATTGATATATTGACAAAATGGGGAGCCTACATCGCCCACCAAGGAATTCAACGAACACGTGACTTCCTTGGCCTCAGGCTCCCTTAGGTTTGACGGTGTCGGAAATATTTCCTTTCGGCATTTCTGGCGACGTTCCTAAAGGCCAGCGCGGCCGGTGAAAGCGCCTTGTTCCGGCGGTACATGATGCCCTGGGTGGCGCGCAGCCATGGCGGATGAAACGGCAGTTCCAGCACCTGGCCTGACCTCAACTGCTCGGCGCAGTATTCGGGCCAGAGCATGCAAATGGCATTGGAATGGCAGACCACGTCGATCATCGAGCGCGGTGTTGCACATTCGATCACAGGAATGAAGAATTGCCCATCCGCGGACAGGGTGCCCATTGCGCAGGCGGGCGGCAGCAACTGTGCAATGCGGCCAGGCACGCGCGGGCCTGCCAGGGGGAAGCGGGCGATCTCTTCGAGGGTAACCTCATTGCGTCCGGCGAGCTGGTGTCCGGCCCGCACGATGATGCTGCCCTCACGCTCGGGGAAGGGTTCCTTGATGAGATCCGGGTTCTTGTTTGCCTCGCTCAACTCGCCGATGGCGAGGTCGAAATCGCCGCTGTGAACGGCGTCGGACAGTGTCCACCAGTCAAGTTCGCGCAGGCTGATCGAGATGCCTGCATCGGCGGTCTTCATCGCGGTGATTGCGGAGGCCGCCCATGATTGCGAGATGTAGGCACCAACCGCGATCCGCAAAGTCTCGGCTGAACTGTTGCGCAGCGCCTCGATCTTGACGTTGAAGGCGGCCTCTGCCTTGATCAGCACCGCGGCTTCCTTGAGCGCGCGGCTGCCGTCCGGGGTGAGCGTCACGCCATGCGGGCCGCGCTCGAACAGGACCATGCCGAGGTCCTTCTCGAGTGACTTGATGAGCCGTGTGAGATGTGGCTGACTGATGTCCAGGCGCTGCGCGGCGCGATGGAAGTTCAGTGTTTCCGCCAGGGCGAGCGCGGACTTCAGGCGATCTATCATGATGTTTCGCGATACCAGAGAGGTATCGTCAATCTAGTGTATTGGTATCGCCGATTCAAGTAAGAGTTGTGCAGCATCAGGGAATGGCAGCACATGAGCATGATCCGGAACGTCCTCAACACGACAATGCTGGCGGCAGTCGCTGCAACCATGTGGGCCAGTGCCCCGGGTGGTGCGTTCTCGGCCGAAGTTCAATCGGTGCCAACAAGGCTTGGCGATCTCACCCTGGAAAACGGCTACCCCAGCCGCGAAACAGCCGACCGCCTCTATGACGAGATGGATTTCCAGCGCGCCACGCAGGCCTATCTCTGGGCACTTCCGGCGGTGGGGTACAAGGCACTTTATGATGCCCAGGCCAAGACGCTGGGTGCCGCCAACGGCGACATCATGTTCTATCGCAACCTCGCCGACAAGGCCGGCATGCTCACCCCCAATATCACCACGCTCTATGCCTTCAGTTTCTGGGACATGGCGAAGCAGGGCCCGATGGTTGTCGATGCGCCTGAAGGCCTGACGGCGGGCGGCGTGCTGGACATCTGGCAGCAGCCGATCACCGATATCGGCCAGACCGGACCTGACAAGGGCAAGGGCGGCAAGTATCTGATCCTGCCACCGGGCAGTCCGGACATCGATGCGCCGGGCTACATGGTATTCCGCGCTCCCTCCAACCAGGTGTGGTTCGGAACCCGCGGACTTGATCCGGACAAGGCGGTGGCCGAGGCCACGCTGCGCCAGTTCAGCGTCTATGGCTGGGACCAGCGCGACAAGCCGGCACCGACGAAATTCACCGAGGTTGGCGGGCGTGCCTGGCAGTCCGCCCAGCCTGACACGCTGGAGTACTGGAAGCTTCTCGCCGAACTTTACGCCGATGAGCCGGTTGCCCCGCGCGACCGCATGATGTTCGGCATGCTGGCGCCGCTCGGTATTGTGCCCGGCAGGCCCTTCAACCCCGATCCGCGGCAGACCAAGATCCTGACCGACGCGGCCAAGGTTGGCGAGTTGATGGCGCGCACCATCGCCTATGACAAGCGTTATGAGGGCGCCTCAGTCTATCCCGGCAAGCAGTGGGAATATGCTGTGCTGTTTGACCTCGACCAGGAGGCGCCGGACAGGAGCAGGGTGCAGTTCGACGAGCGCGCGTCATGGTTCTATGAGGCGATCGGCATGTCGGCCGGCATGCAGGGCCGCATTGTCGGCTTCGGGCAGGTCTATCTGGAGACATCGAGGGACAAGGACGGCAACTGGCTGGACGGCGGCAAGACCTACAAGCTGCATGTCGATCCCAATCCGCCGGTAAAGCAGTTCTGGTCGATCACCCTGTATGACAACGTCACACGAGGCCCGCTGATGACCGACCAGGGCGCTGCCGACCTGAGTTCGCGCAAGCCGGACCTGGTGACCAACGCCGATGGCTCAGTCGACGTCTTCTTTGGACCGGAGCACCCGGCCAATGCGGCGAACTGGATCAAGACCAATCCGGGCAAGGGTTGGTTCCCCTACTTCCGCTTCTATGCTGCAACCGAGCCCTATTTCGACAAGAGCTGGCAGCTCAATGACATTGAGCTTGTGAAGTAAGGCGCGCCTTCCAAACAGAACAGTGCGAGGATTGACGGTCATGTCCATGACGAACGGCACAGCTGGCATTTCTGCTGATGAAGCCCGCAGCATCGCGCGTGAGGCGTGGCTCTATGCCTATGCGCCGCTGCAAGGCTATCAGACGATGTATAACCAGACGCAGAACAAGGCGTTTGGCGGATATGTCGGCGGGTTCAATCAGTTCCGGCACTATGCGCGGTCGTCCACGCCTGCCGACACGGACATCGTGACGCCCAACAACGACACGCCCTATTCCTGGGCGTGGCTCGACCTTCGCGCCGAGCCGATGGTGCTGTCGCTGCCGGCTGTGCCGGCGCCGCGCTACTACGTGAACCAGTGGTTCGATCTCTACACCCACAATTTTGCCTATACGGGCGTGCGCACCACGGGGCGGGAGGCCGGCACATATCTGTTTGTGGGGCCGCGCTGGAAGGGTGACGTTCCGAAGGGCATCAGCAAGGTGTTCGTTGCCGAGACCGAGTTCGTCGGCACGCTCACCCGCACGCAACTGCTGGGCCCGGATGACGTGGCCGCGTTGCAGGCCGTGCAGGAAGCTTACAAGCTGACCCCGCTGTCGCAGTTTGCCGGCACGCCCGCTCTCACTCCTGCGCCCGCCGTCGCGTGGCCGGTGTGGGACGCGGCCAAGGGCGAGGGGCTCGACTTCATCGGCTACCTGAACGCGCTGCTGCCCTTCATGCCGGTGCACGCATCGGAGCAGGAGATGTTCGCGCGCTTTGCCCGCATTGGAATTGGTCCCGGACGGGCTTTCGATGCCAACACGCTGCCGCCGGAGATCAGGGCTGCGATGGAGGCGGGCGTCGCCGACGCCGCCAAGGCGCTGAAGGATGGCGCGGTCCAGCAGAAGGACTCCCGCGCCATGTTCGGCACGCGCGAGGCGTTGGGTGATGGCTACATCACCATGCGCAATTATGGCGCGATGCTGGGCATCTATGCCAACACCAAGGAAGAGGCCGTCTATGGCAGCCAGCAGACGGACAGCGAGGGTAAGGTGCTCGATGGCAGCCGCCACTGGGTGCTGCGCTTCGAGCCGGGTCAGTTGCCGCCGGTCACCGAGTTCTGGTCCATCACCATGTACAACCTGCCGCAGCGCTTCCTGGTGGAAAATGCCCTGAACCGCTATTCCATCGGCAACCGCACGGCGGGTCTCCAGCAGGGTGCCGATGGTTCGCTTGAAATCTACATGCAGGCAGACAATCCGGGGCCTGACAAGGAATCAAACTGGCTCCCTTCGCCGCGAGGCCCCTTCTTCTTCGCGGCCCGCTTTTATGGCCCGAAGCAGGAAGCGCTGGACGGCAGCTGGACGTTGCCGCCGTTGATCGAAGCAAAGTGAGCTGCCGCTACCGGGATGTCGCGGGCTTGTTCGCCTGAACGGCCTCATCTGCTGCTGCTGAACGCTGCTGTCACCGATTGTGCCTGTGACATGGTGATGACGCAGGCAGTTTTCTTTCTGCAGGCGCCGGACCATCCGGTGAAGCGGGAACCTGTGGCGGCGGTGGCCGTGAGCGTGACCACGGATCCGCCCTCATAGCTCTGGGTGCAGCTTCCGCTGCAGGTGGCTGCGCCGCCGGACGGAGAGAAGGTGACAGTGCCCGTTCCCTTGCCTGCAGCACTGTAGGTGAGTGCATAGACCGGGGGATGGTAGTCGAGGGCGTTTGCGACGTCGATCCGCGCGTGGACAAGCCTAGGGCTGCGATAGTCGCGCACCGTGGTTCCGCTCTGCTGCAGCAGCCGCAGGAGATCGCTGACAGAGGCGTCCGGGAACTTCTGCTTGAGCACAGCCCAGGCACCGGCCACATGCGGCGCCGCCATCGATGTGCCATGCCAGGTTTCATAGCCTCCGCCCGGCACCGAGGAGTTGATGGCAGAACCAGGAGCCAGTAAGGACATGAACGCGGCGTTGTTGGAATAGCAGGCGATCTTGTCGGCGGCCGTTGTCGTTGTGCGCCGCTTCATGACACAAGGTCCCCAATTCTCGTCAGAGACGGCGCCCACGCTGACCGCACCGGAAATGCAGGCGGGGAATTCGGTGTCATTTGTGTAGCCATCGTTGCCGCTCGACACCACCGTGGCGATGCCGGCGCTGCGCAGATTGGCGATGGCCGCCGTCATGGCGGGATACTCATTGTCGCAGGCGGTGCGGAAGCGACCGCTCCCGAGACTGAGGTTCACCGACGAGATATCGAAGCTGTCGCGGAGTTCGTAGACCCGGTTGAGCGCGGCCAGAACGTCGCTGTACCAGGTGAAGGCGTATCCGGGATAATCCGGATCCGGGCTGAACACCTGGATGGCAATGAGATTGGCATCCTTGGCGATGCCGGACGCCGCCTCGCCATGTCCGGCGGCGATGCCCGCCACATGCGTGCCATGTGCGCAACTCTTTGGATAGGGGCATGGCACGCCCGAGCCGACGGCGGTGGAACTCGACGATCCCCCGGGACAGGATCCACCAAGCGAATAGCAGGCTTCAGAAACGACCTTGCCCGCGAGAAAGGGGTGATCCTTATCGGACACCGGTATCGACGATGGCGATGGTCTGTCCGGTGCCGGTGAAGCCTGCTGCCCAGGCCTGCGGCGCATGCACAAGGGCCGTCGACTGTGCGAGGTTGGCACGCAGCTTTATGTTTTCCGAGATGCTGAGAACAAGCGGGTCGGCGGCGAGCCTGCCGAGTTCGGCGGCGGTCACATCCAGCGCCACGAAAGGCAGTGCGGAATAGGTTTGAACACGCTTGGCTCGGTTGCCGCCCGCTGCAAGGCGGCCCAGCAGCACGCGGGCGGCCGAGGTGATCTCACCGCGCTGCGCGGTCCGCGCGCTTGCCTGCAGGTCGCGCTCTGCAGCGAATGGAACCCTGAGGCCAACAATGACCGGCACGCTGGCCCTGGACGATGCGACCTGCCGGAGGCGCTGCAGTGCGGCGACGGCTGCCGGCGTGGCATCGAGGGTTGCACCTCCCCCCGGTGCCCCGAGCAGCCCGCGCCCGGCGGCAGCGGCGGGCACGGTGAACACGAGCGCAGCCAGAAGCAATGCAAGGAACTGGCGCATGAGACATCCTTTACGTGTATCGAGTGCGACATTATACGATGTGATCACACGGGAAAATAGAATTTTTGTCAGAAAATCTTCACATCATGATGCAATTACACGGAAATATGGAAATTTTATCGAAAAATCTATTTCAGGTTGTATTGGCGCCCATGAAAAAGGCCGCCGGAAAACGGCGGCCCTTACAGAATAGTTGAGCGTGTATCAATAATACTTCTGAATGCAGTTATTGTATTTATTCCAGTAGTAGTTGTTCCACTTTTGCGAACCGCGCGCCGCGCCGCCCACGCCACCAACACCGGCGCCAACGGCCGCACCAGTGCCCACGCCGCTGCCCTTGCCGCCGGTGATGAGGCCGCCGATGATGCCGCCGGCCACCGCGCCTGCGATTGCGCCGCCCGCCGTGGTGCCGAGCGATTTTTCGTCAGCGTATTTCTCCGCCTTCTTGCGGCAGTAGTTCTTCTCGCTCTGGGTCAGCGTGGCGTAGCTGGCCTCGGCCATGAAGGCCGGCATGACCAGCAGGGTAATGCACAACAGGGCTGCTCTTTTCATTTTTGCGATCTCCGCTTTGTGATGCTGCACTGTCTCACAGGGTCTGCCGCCGGGCAAGTCCGCTGTCCCGTGGCGGAGGACGCCGAAACCTTTCGCCTCACGGCCCGGCATCGTGCGAAAGATGTGCCGAAGCTGCCGGGTGTCGCGGACTGTTCGCCGGTGATCTTCATGATGAGATGCTGCACGATATAGGCAGCAACCCTGATGCACAGGATTGCCGCGTCCTAGGGCTAACTCGCCGATCCTGCCATGATGTCCCCATGCGTTCAGGCGCGGATGTCTGCGAGGTGGAGCGCGCGGTCAAGCGCGGGAAGGGGGTGCCTTGCCGCCGGCCTTTTCGAACAGGCCGAACACATCCTCCTTCCGGCACAGCGAGGTGCCGGGATTGCCGGTCGCTGCCGCACCCGCCGCCATGCCGAGCAGGAAGGCCTGTTCGACCTGCCAGCCCTCGGAGAGCGCCCAGACCATGGCGCCGAGGAAACTGTCGCCCGCTCCCACGGTCGAGCGCACGTCCACTTGTATGGCAGGAAGCCGCAGCAGCCTGTCGGGCGTGGCCAGCACCGCGCCATCCGCTCCGAGCGTAACCGCCACCATTCGCGCCTGGCCGCGCGCGATGATGGCCCTGGCAGTGGTCTCTATTCCACCTGCGTCGAGTTGATGTCCGGCATAGCTTTCAAGCTCGCTCTGGCTCGGCTTCACCAGGAAGATTCCGCCATGGGCCAGCGCCGCCTTCAGGGCATCTCCGGAGGAGTCGAGCACGAAGGGCAGGCGGTTTACCCCGGCAGCCCTGGCGAACCGCACATAGCTGTCCACCGGCGCGCCGCGCGGCAGGCTACCGCTGGCTACCACGAAGCCTTCCTTCTTGTGGAGAACCGCTTCGGCGCAGGCGTCAATCTCGCGTGCGTGCACCTCCGGCCCCTCGGGCAGGAAGCGGTATTCGAGACCTGTGGACTGGTCATGCACCATCAGGGCGACGCGCGTTTCGCCCTCCATCGGAATGGGGTGGTAGGCAATGCCTTCGTCCTTTAGCAAGCGTCCGAGGAAATCCCCCATTTCCCAGCCAGAGAGAGCCAGCGCCTCAACCTCGCCGCCCAGCGTGGAGATGATCCGCGCCACGTTGATGCCGCCACCGCCCGGTTCGAAGCTGGTGTCCTTGAGGCGCACCTTGTGGGTTGGGCGCACCTCGGCTGCCTCGCCGAACACATCAATCGTCGGGTTCAGGGTGATGGTGAGGACAGAGGCCATTCACATTCCTTGTGGCACTGGATTTGACACCTGGTTTGTTCGATCATCACCGCGTGGCAAAAGAGCGAATCCCATGGCAGACCTGAGCATCCGTATTGATTTTGGTCCAGACCTGAGGGTGGGGCCCGGCAAGATCGCGCTTCTCGAGCATATCGCAGCACTTGGCTCCATCTCGGCGGGCGGCCGCGCCATGGACATGTCCTATCGCCGCGCCTGGGAGTTGATCGAGGAACTCAACACCACTTTTGGCAAGCCATTGGTGGAATCCCGCAGCGGAGGCAAGAAGGGCGGCGGAGCGACGCTCACGCCACTTGGCCTGGCGCTGGTCACCCGCTATCGCGCCATGGAGCGGGCGGCTGCGGCTGCCACCGAGCCGCACATCGAGGCGCTGGCCGCCGAAATCGCGAAGGCTTGAGGTCACGCCATGGCGGTTGCCGGATGCAGTCAGGGTGTTTCGCCGCTCGGCCCGCTCACCGATACGGCCTTCACCACCGCATAGGCGGGTGTTCCGGGGGCGAGCCCGAGGGCCTCCGCCGAGTGCCGGGTGATGCGCGCCACCACGGCGGCGCCACCGCAGTCGAGCCGCACGTTGACCGAGGATTGACCGGCAGGCGAGATGTCCACCACCGTTCCGCGCAGGATGTTCAGGGCACTGATCTTGCGGGGTTCCTCCAGCGCCAGCATCACGTCGCGGGCGCGGATGCGCACGCGGGCAGGGGTGCCCGCCGGGCCAAGCCGGCCCGGCACATAGATGTGACCCGCCGGGGATGACAGCTGCGTGAGGCCGAAATCACCGTCATGCGCCGCGACCTCCATGTCGATGATCACGCCGCCTTCCTCGCGCTCATCATCGGGAACGAGGTCAAGGCGCTGGGCGATCTCCGCCGCAGGCCCGAAGGCCACGAGCTTGCCCTGTGCGAGCACTGCCACCTCGGAGGCAAGCCGCATGACCTCGGCCACCGAATGGCTGACATAGACGATGGGGATCTTCACCTCGTCGCGCAGCCGTTCGAGATAGGGCATGATTTCGGCCTTGCGCGCGGCATCGAGCGAGGCCAGCGGCTCATCCATCAGCAGGAGCCGCGGCGAGGCCAGCAATGCGCGCCCGATGGCCACGCGCTGCTTCTCGCCGCCTGAAAGCTCGCGTGGGCGGCGCTTCAGCAACTGTCCGATGCCGAGCAGGTCGAGGATCTGCGGACGCGCCGCATAGCGCTCTGGCCTTGGCGTGAACCATTCGCCATAGCCAAGGTTGCCTTCCACAGTCATGTGCGGAAACAGCCGCGCCTCCTGGAACACATAGCCGATGCGCCGCTGGTGGGGCGGCATGTCGATGCCCTTGCCGGTATCGACGAGGACGGTGTCACCGACACTGATCCGGGCGAAATCCGGCCGGATCAGTCCGGCGATCACGTTCACCAGCGAGGTCTTGCCGCAACCCGAGGCGCCGAACACGGCGGTGATGCCGCCGGCACTCGCGAAAGCGGCTTCGAGATCGAGGCTTCCCACCCTGTGGCGGACATTGACGGCCAGGCTCATGCGGCGATCCGTTGCCCGACGCGGCGGGCGAGGAATTCGGAGACGAGCAGGGCACCCAGCGAAATGGCAATCGAGATGGCGGTGAGTTTCAGCGCACCTGCGTCACCGCCGGGCACTTGCGTGAGCGTGTAAATGGCGGTGGGCAGCGTCTGCGTTTCGCCCGGAATGTTGGAGACGAACGTGATGGTGGCGCCGAACTCACCCATCGCCTTGGCGAAGCACAGGATCATGCCGGCGATGATGCCGGGAATGGTGAGCGGCAGCGTGACGGTGAGGAACACCCATGCGGCATTGGCGCCGAGCGTCGAGGACGCCGCTTCGAGCCTGGTGTCCACAGCCTCGATGGACAGCCGAATGGCCCGCACCAACAGAGGGAAGCCCATCACCGCGCAGGCCAGCGCCGCACCCGTCCAGCGGAAGGCGAAGACGATGCCGAACTGCGCCAGGAATGAGCCGATCGGCCCATGGGTGCCGAAGGTGAGCAGCAGCAGGTAGCCCGTCACCACCGGCGGCATCACCAGCGGCAGGTGCACGA
Source organism: Bradyrhizobiaceae bacterium (assembly GCA_947475225.1). Taxonomy (GTDB): domain Bacteria; phylum Pseudomonadota; class Alphaproteobacteria; order Rhizobiales; family Aestuariivirgaceae; genus Aestuariivirga. Next base: position 44,525 of record CANJMQ010000006.1, on the reverse strand, counting down.
TGCCATTGAGCAGCGACTTGCCCCAGAACGCCTTGCGCGCCAGCAGCCACGCCACGGCGATCCCCACCGGCAGGCTGGCGATCATCGCCACGCTTGCCACCTTGAGGCTGAGGCGCACTGCCTCCCATTCCTCGGGCGTGAGGGAGAACAAGGTCATGCGCCGGCGTCCTGCGTCATATCCATCTGGCTATAACACATTCCTGCCCCGGGCAACCCGTCACGGTGCAGCCTGGATCGACTGGACGTAACCGACCAGCCCGGCGATGCGGCGGGAGGCCTCGTCGGACGCTTTCATGGCGTCTGCGAGCCTGGTGCTCTTGCCCACCTGCTCGGTGACGAAGACATCGCCCCAGATGGGCATTTCGCGGCTGCCGTGGCCGTCGGGCATATCGAGGCCGGCGATGGTCTCGAATACTTTCTGCGCAGGGAACTCGCCATATTTCTGGGTCACCAGCGTCAGGTCGGCGGGCTTCTTGGCGAGCTGTGGGGCCTGCGGCCCGTCGCCCTTGCCGCTCACCCCGTGGCAGGGGGCGCAGAGCTTGTCGAAATCCGCCTTGCCCTGTTCCAGCGCTGCGTCGGCCAGCGCGGGGGTGGCCAGCAGCAACAGGGCGAGAAGGGCGCTGAGCGGGGTCATGCGGTCTGGCCGATGTCCTTCAGCATCTCGACGAACCACGGTGTATGGACGTCGAAGTGCTTGCCGCCCTTGATGCGCGGGAACTCGATGGCGCGGAGTTCGTCGTCGCGCTCCTCGTCATGGCCGATGACGCCGGAGACACCCTCGAGGGCCGAGTCCACGGCCACATGCACCATGGCGCGGATCAGCTCGAGGTCAGACGGGTTGGCCGCCGCCGAGCGGCCGAAATATCCGGACTTCTGCACAAGCGTCTTGTCGGCGCCGATCTTCTTTGCGAACTGCTTGCCGAACCAGTCGCCCACCTTCACGCTGTCGAGGCGGACGTGGCCGAAGGCATCGCGTTCCACATGCTCGCCCTTGGCCTCGAGCTCGGCCACGATCTCCGGCACGCAGGCGCCCTCGCTCACGAAGATCGAGACCGAGTCGAATTGATCCATCACCTTCTTGAGGCGTGTGGCCTCCTTCTCCATGTCGATGTGCGTCTCGGGGATGTAGACGGCGTCGATGTCCTTGTGCTTTCGGTCGAGGTTGAACTCGGGCAGGAACTCGAGGTGGTCCAGCCGGTCGCGCCAGGCCCTGGCCGTGGCGGCGGTGAGCCAGCCGCAGTGGCGGCCCATCACCTCGTGGATGACGAGCTGGCGCGACGAGGTGGACTGCTCGTTGACCACGTTCTCGAAGAACAGTGCGCCGTGCTCGGCGGCCGTCCAGGCGCCGAGCGTCTGGCGGATCGGCACCACGTCGTTGTCAATGGTCTTGGGCAGGCCGACCACGGTGAGTTCATAACCGTTGGCGTGGAGATAGGCCGCGAGGTCCGCGGCGGTGGTGTTGGTGTCGTCGCCGCCGATGGTGTGGAGAATGGTCACGCCGTCCTTCACCAGCTGGTTGGCGGCAACCTTCAGTGGGTCCTCGCCCTCCTTCACCAGCCCGCGCTTCACGCAGTCGGCGACATTGGTGAGCTTGACGCGGCTGTTGCCGAGCGGCGAGCCGCCATGGCCGTGCAGCACATGCGCCCGGCGGCGCACCTCCGGGGTGACCGGGATCGACTTGCCGAGGAGCAGCCCCTTGTAGCCTGACAGGTAGCCGATCATCTGCGCCTCGGGGGCGATCTCCGAATAGCGCTCGATCAGGCCGCCCACCGCCGAGGAAAGGCAGGGGGCAAGTCCTCCTGCCGTGAGCATCGCGATCTTGTGGTGCGTGTGTGACATGGGCACGTAACTCCTCGGGAAATCAGCACTTAAAGGGTTAGCACCGGAGCGGCTTCGGCGGAACCCGGCAAAACGGCGGAGCCACATTTCCGATTTTCATTGAAGCGGGGGGCAGGGGTTCCTACCTGAATATTCGTCAACTTTTGAGAGAGGATCGGAGATGACATATTCGGCTTCGGCTGGTTTGGAGCAGGGCGGCGTCACGCACAAGCGTGGTTGCGGCCTCAGCTCAATGGGCCGCTGGTCGGCCTGGGAGGTCGGCGCGATGGTCGCCGGCTTCGTGGTGTTCTGGCCCCTGGGCCTGATCGCCATCTTCCTGAAATGGAAGAACGGCGAGATGTGGAAGGGCTCGGCGAACACGGCTGCCCCGTGGGCAAGCCTCAAGATGCCTGACCTGTCGGGGTGGAGCTCCGGCTGGAACGGGGGCTGGAAGAGCCAGTCCTATGGCTTTGCCGGTTCCGGCAACGCCGCCTTCGACGACTACAAGCGCGAGCAGCTGAAGAGGCTCGACGAGGAGCGCCGCAGGCTGGACGACGAGCAGAGGGCCTTCCGCGATTTCGTGGAGCGCCTGCGCCGCGCCAAGGACCAGGACGAGTTCGACCGCTTCATGTCCGAGCGCCGCGCAACGCCGCCAGCCGTGAACGAGTAGACCCGGTCACGTTATCGAAAAGCATGAGCCCGGCCCCAGGCCGGGCTCTTTGCCGTTCTAGAGTTCGGGTTCTTCGCGTGTCCGCCCCGGCATTGTGGCGGGCTCGGGTGCGGTCCGCATGGGCTGGGTCTTGAGGATGGGCCCGCGCGGCGCGGGGCGGGCCATGCCAGGCTGCACGGCGTCCGGGGCAGCGCCGATGTTCTGCTCGATCACGATGTCCTGCGGGCCGCCGATCAGGATCAGGTGCTCGGCGTTGTCACGCCGGACAATGACGAGGCGGCGCAGCTTGTCCACTTCATAGTACTCGCTGATGCCGAGACGCTGGCCGCGCCGTCCGCCGGACACGCGGGGGCTGAAGGCGCGCCAAACGGCGAGCAGGATGATCAGCAGCGCGATCACGACGGCGGCCGCGATGATGGTCTGCATGTTCTGGCTCAGGAATTCCATCCCCACTCCCTTTCACAAACATGTCCGAAGACAAGCCCCGGCGTCTTGCCCCCGCCGGTATTTGGCTGAGTTGCGACTCTGGCGGGAGGCCAGTCATTTGTAAAGTGAAGATCAACGCGAGGCTGCGGACGATTCCGTCCCCTGACGTTTGCCCTATACTGGTTATGATTCGGGGTGGGTTTGATGACGGACTGGAAGGCGCCGGTGACAGGCGGAATAGCGGCGCCGGCGGCACCAGGCGGAGGTGCGGGCCGCGCCGTCACGGCACTGCTTCTGGCGGCGATCATCGCGGCCACCGTGGTGTTTGGCGTCCGCCACCTCGATGCTGATTTTCCGCGCTGGCTGCTATGGGCCGGTGCGGCGCTTGCGGGCCTTGGCCTGCTGGCGCTCCTGTCGCTTGTCGCGGGCCTGCTGCGGCTCGGCGGCGAACGCAATGATCGCGGGTTTCTCGATGCGCTCACCGCCGCGATCGGCCACCCGCTGGTGGTGACTGATGGCGACGGCCGCGCCGTCTATGCCAATGCGGCCTATCAGGCGCTGGCCAGCAAGTCAGGCCGCCTCGTCGGCATGGATGCGCTCTTCGCGCCCTTCGCGGAATTCTCCGCACCCGTCTACCAGCTTGCCCAGGCGGTTGCCGAGGGCCGCAGCGAGACACGCGAGTTGCGCGTGGCGCAAGGTGCGGCAGCGCCCTGCGCCATGGCCGACCGCCCGGTGTGGGTGAAGCTCTCCGCCACGCCCGTGCGGGCCGGCAACAAACCGCTGCGCCTGTGGCAGCTCGAGGACATCAGCGAGGACCGGGCGCGGCAGGAGCAGGCTTTTTCGCGCCTGCAGTTCATCATCACCTACCTTGACAATGCGCCCGCCGGTTTCTTCTCCACCTTGAGCGACGGGCAGGTGGACTACATCAACGCCACGCTCGCGCAGTGGCTGGGGATCGACCTCACGGAGGCGCAGAACGCCGGCATGAAGCTCGCCGACATGCTGGGCGAGCAGGCGGCCCGCCTCGTCTCCGGGGTGGCGCCCAAGCCCGGCACGGCGGTCACTGAAAGCTTTGGCCTCGACCTGCGCAATGCCACCACCGGCAAGCTGATCCCGGTGCAGCTCATCCATCATGTCGAGTTCGATGCCGAGGGCCAGCCCTTGCCATCACGCACCATCGTGGTGCCGCGCCACCTCGCCGGCACCTCGGCGGCGGGCGGCGAGATCTCGGCGCCTCGGCTGTCGCGATTCATCAACAATGCGCCCATCGGCATCGCCGAGATCGACAAGGACGGCATCGTCCGCATGGCCAATGGCGCCTTCATCGACCTTTCACCCAAGGCCCGGCGCGGTTCCGAACTCTCCGCCGCCATCGTGGCCTCCGAGCGCGCGTCACTGCTGCAAACGCTCTCCACCGCGCTCAGGAACGAGGGCAGCCTTCACCAGATCGAGGCCAACGTCGAGGGCACGTCGCCGCGCAACGTGCTCTTCACCTTCACAAGGCTTTCCCCCGAGGACGACACGGCGGTGGTCTTCGCGGTGGACAAGACCGAGAACAAGTCGCTCGAAGTCCAGCTCGCGCAGAGCCAGAAGCTGATGGCGGTGGGCCAGCTCGCATCCGGCATCGCGCATGACTTCAACAATGTGCTCACCCCGATCATCGGCTTCGCCGACCTGCTGCTCGCAAAGATGCGGCCCACCGATCCCGCCTTCGCCGATGTGATGAACATCAAGCAGAATGCCAACCGCGCGGCGAACCTGGTGCGCCAGCTGCTGGCCTTCTCGCGCAAGCAGACGCTGCAGCCCAAGGTCCATGTGCTGACCGAGGCGCTCTCCGACCTCGGCAATCTGCTCGGCCGCGTGCTGGGCGAGAAGGTGTCGCTCAAGATCAACCATGACCGCGAGCTCGGCCTCGTCATGGTCGACATCCACCAGTTCGAGCAGGTGATCATCAACCTCGCCGTCAACGCGCGTGATGCCATGCCCAACGGTGGCTCGCTCACCGTGCGCACCTACAATGTCGGTGTGGAGGAGTCGCGCACCATCATGCCGTCCCTCATGCCTCCGGGTGAATATGTCGCCTGCGAGGTGCAGGACACCGGCAGTGGCATTCCGGCCGAAATCCGCGAGAAGATATGGGAGCCTTTCTTCTCGACGAAGGATGTGGGCAAGGGAACGGGCCTCGGCCTCTCCACCGTCTACGGGATCGTCAAGCAGACCGGCGGCTTCATCTTCTGCGACAGCGAGATGGGCAAGGGCACGACATTCAAGATCTACCTGCCGCGCTTCTACCCTCAGAAGTCGGACGCGGTGGTCATAGAGGAGAAGCCGGCAGACGCGCCGAAGCGCGACTACACCGGCAAGGAGCGCATCCTGCTGGTCGAGGACGAGGACGCGGTGCGCGCCTTCGCGCTCAGGGCCCTCACCTCTCGCGGTTACACGGTGGTCGAGGCTGACTCGGGCGAGAGCGCCATCGAGAAGATCGACATGGACGACAAGGGCTTCGATCTCATCATCTCCGACGTCGTCATGCCCGAGATGGATGGCCCAACCTTGCTCCGTGAGCTGAGGAAGCGCGGCAACGAGACCAAGTTCGTCTTCGTGTCGGGCTATCCCGGCGAGCAGTTCGAGCAGGACCTCGAAGGCCACAGCGGCTACAGCTTCATGCCCAAGCCCTTCTCGCTCAAGCAGCTCGTCGAGAAGGTGAAGGAGGCAATGGAGGGCTGACGGGCCGTCTGCCTTCTGCGCAGTTGCTAGTCCTGCGGATGGAAATCCGGTTTGCCCGCATCATCTGGCTTGGCCACCGCGAGCAGGTAGTAGGTGACCGCGGTCAGCACGATGGCCCCGCCGATCAGCGCGGCCCTCGATGGCACTTCCGCGAAGATCAGCCAGACCCAGACCGGGCCCAGCACGACATCGAGGGTGCTGATGAGCCCGGCTTCCGCGGCGGGAATATAGCGGGCGCCGACCAGCACAAGATAATAGGCGAGTGCCGTGTTGCTGATGCCGAACAGCGCCAGAACGAAGAGTTCATAGGGCGTCGGCATTGGAAAACCGGCCAGCACAAGCCCCGCCATGGCGCAGACGGCTGCCGCCATTGCATTTACCAGGGCCATGTCCAGCCCCGGATACTTGCGTGCCAGCACGATCTGCGTGCCCATGGCGACGGTCATCAGCAGGGCGACCGACACGCCAAGGAAGCTTGCCGGTTCGAGTGCGGCTCCGGCCATGATGGCAACGCCCACGATGGCGGCGAGGCTGGCTGCCAGCATCCGCCCGGTGATCCGTTCGCCGATGATCACCCAGGCGAGCACCGCCGTCACGAAGGGCACCGCCGCATAGACCACCATGACATTTGCCACCGTGGTCAGCTTGAGTGCGATGACATAGGCACCCATGGAAATGGTGGCGACCGGAACGGTGAGCCACAGCACGGGCCTTGGCGCAATGGACGGGCGCGCGCCGGAGCGCCGCTTCAGCATGACGATCACCAGCAGCGCAAGGACGGCGAACACCGAGCGCCAGCCGAGAATTGTCCAGACATCGAGGTCGACCAGACGGACGAATATGCCCGCCGTGCTCCACAGCGCCGTTGCGCCCCCGACCAGCAGAAGCCCGAAGACCCTCCGGTCAGGTGTCACCTTATGCCGGCTTCACGAGCACGTGCTTCTTCTTGCCCATCGACAGCTTGATCACGCCATCGGTCATCATGGCGCGGGTGAGCAGCAGCTTTTCGTCCGACACCGCCTGGTCATTGATGCGGATGGCGCCACCCTGAATGGATCGGCGCGCCTCGCCGTTGGAAGATGCGAAGCCTGCCGCGACGCAGGCGGCGAGCAGGCCGGTCCCTGCGTCGAGGTCCAGGTCAAGGGTGGGAAGGCCTGCGGCACTCTGGCCTTCCTCGAAGGTGCGGCGCGCCGTCTCGGCGGCCTCCTCGGCGGTGGCACGGCCATGCAGCATGGTGGTGGCTTCCGTGGCGAGGATCTTCTTGGCGTCGTTGATCTCGGAACCGCCGAGCGCGCCAAGCCTTGCGATCTCGGGGAGCGGCATTTCAGTGTAGAGTTTCAGGAAGCGCGTCACGTCCGCGTCCTCCGAATTGCGCCAGTACTGCCAGTAGTCATAGGGCGAGAGGAGGTCGGCGTTGAGCCACACCGCACCAGACGCCGTCTTGCCCATCTTGGCGCCCGAGGAGGTGGTGAGCAGGGGTGTCGTCAGCGCGAAGAGTTGCTTCTGGTCGCAGCGGCGGCCCAGTTCGATACCGTTGACGATGTTGCCCCACTGGTCGGAACCACCCATCTGCAGCACGCAGTTGTGCCGGCGGGACAGCTCGAGGAAGTCATAGCCCTGCAGGATCATGTAGTTGAATTCGAGGAAGGTGAGCGGCTGCTCGCGGTCGAGGCGCAGCTTCACCGAGTCGAAGCTCAGCATGCGGTTGATGGTGAAGTGCACGCCATAATCGCGCAGGAAGTCGATGTAGTTGAGGTGGTCAAGCCAGTCGGCGTTGTTCACCATCCGGGCGTCCGTCGCGCCCTCGCCGAAGGTCAGGAACTTGGTGAACACCTGTTTGATGCCGTCGAGGTTGCTGGCGATCTGCTCGACCGACAGCATCTTGCGCGACTCGTCCTTGAAGGAGGGGTCGCCGATCTTGGTGGTTCCGCCGCCCATGAGTGCAATCGGCCTGTGCCCGGTCTTCTGCATCCAGCGCAGCATCATGATCTGGACCAGCGAACCCGCATGAAGGGATGAGGCCGTGGCGTCGAATCCGATATAGCCGGTGATGGCGCCCGCCTTGGCCTGGGCGTCCAGCGCCTCGGGGTCCGAGATCTGGTGGATGAACCCGCGCTCTGACAGTATGTTGAGGAAATCGGACTTGAACTGGCTCATGGCATTCGGACTTTCGGAACAGGCTGCGGGCTCTTACCACGGAGGCCCGCCCTGTCAAAATCAGTGACCGCTCTGGGGCTCATGTCCGGCACCTCGCTCGATGGCATCGACCTGGCGCTGCTCCGCACCGACGGAGAGCAGTTGGTGGAACGTGGTCCGGTCGCCACCTACCCCTACCGCCCTGACCAGCAGGCCGTGCTGCACGATGCCCTCACGGAGGCCAAGTCGCTTGAGACACGGGACGCCCGGCCCGGCATCCTCGCCGAGGCCGAGCGCGCGCTGACCGACTGGCACGCCGAGGCCGTCGACCGGTTTCTCGACGCCAATGGCCTGACGCCGCCCGAGGTCGATGTCATCGGCTTCCATGGCCAGACCGTCATCCACCGCCCGGAGCGCCGCCTCACCGTGCAACTCGGCCTCGGCCCCACGCTTGCCCGCCGGACCGGCATCCCCGTCGTCTATGACATGCGCGCGGCGGACGTCGCCGCCGGCGGTCAGGGGGCGCCGCTGGTGCCGGTCTACCATCGGGCGCTGGCCGCCGGGGTGGCGGAGCGGCCGGTCGCCTTCGTCAACATCGGTGGTGTCGCCAACTTGACATGGATTGGGCGGGACGGTGACCTCGTCGCCTTTGACACCGGTCCCGGCAACGCCCTTCTCAATGACTGGTGCGCGCGTCACACGGACGCTCCCTACGACCGGGACGGCATGCTGGCGCGGAGCGGTAACAGCAACGAGATCGTGCTCGGGCAGCTTCTCAAAAGCAACTTTTTTGCAATGCCGGCACCCAAGTCTCTCGATAGAAACACCTTCCAGACAGCGGTCGTCGATGCCCTGTCACCCGCCGACGGCGCCGCGACCCTGACCCGCTTCACCGCCGAAGCCATCGCCGCCAGTGTGAGGCTGGTGCCCGAACCTCCCCGGATCTTCGTTATCTGCGGTGGCGGAAGACTCAATCAAACGCTGATGCGTGATCTTAGAGAATTATTGCAAGTATCTGTAATTGCGGCAGAAGATATTGGCATGAATGGCGACTCCATGGAGGCCGAAGCCTGGGCATATCTCGCCGTCCGCTGCCTCGGCGGCCTGCCGATCACCTTCCCTGGCACGACGGGCGTGCCGAGGCCGCTGCGTGGCGGCGTGATCGCACACGCATGACGCTTTGTTGTTCAGCCTTGCGGGTTGGCCCGCCAGAAGCTTCCCAACCACGCGCCGGCGCAAAGCAGCAACAGGATGGCTGGCCCCGCAATCGACCAGCGGATCACGCCGTAGGATTCATCTGATACAATAATATCGTTTGTAAACAATGAGCTGGCGAAACCAATCGAAGCCCACAGGACAGCCGCCAACAATACCAGAAGCGATGCTGTGGCGGGATGGCGAAGAAAAGTGGACGCACGGGGCGGAGCGGGGGAAGTATAAGCACTTTGTGGCATGGCAACCTCCCAGGTTACGTCCACCATACGCTTAGTTACACACTAAGTCAGCGATATAAATATCACGTATAACGTTTATTTTGCATGCATCGTCTTCAACGCCCGACCGTCGATCACGACGAGCGCAAGGATGATGATGACTGTTCCTATAATCTCCATGGTATCAAGGGTTTCGCCAAGCACCACGAAACCCATGGCAATCGCCGAAACGGGGATCAGCATGGTCACCAGCAGCACATTCGCCGGACCCGAACGTGCCACCACGCGGAAGAAAATGATGTAGGCGAAGGACGTGGACAGCAACGACAGGCCCAGCAGTGCCGCCCAGCTTTCCGAAGATGCATCAAGGAGTTGGGAGGGATTATCAAGGCTGAACGCGAGTACGGTCATGATCACGGAGGAGCACAGCAGTTGCCCCGTCGCCATGCTCAGCGGTGGTGTGCCCTTGAGCTTCAGCTTGGCCCACAGGCTGCCCACGCCATAGCTCGCCGCCGCACCGAGGCACAGCAGGATGCCCAGGCTCTGCGATCCCTGGCCCATGATGGTGCCGCCCTTGAGGATTGCAACACCCACGATACCCACCAGAATTCCAAGCACTTTCCGGGGGATGAGCGGTTCCAGCCCGGCCGCTGCAATGATCGCCACGCCGAACAGCGGCGAGGTGGCATTGATGACCGAGGCAAGTCCAGAGGCAATCATCGTCTGCCCTGTCACGATCAGCGTGAAGGGAATGACATTGTTGAAGATCGAGAGCCCGATGATGGCGGTCCAGGCTGCCCTGTCCGTGGGCAGCGGGCCGATGAGCAGTAAATGCAGCGGTAGCAGGGCAGCGGCCGCCAGTACCACGCGTGCCATCACGATGACCAGCGGGGACAGGTCTTTTACTGCAATTCCAACAAAGAGATAGGAGCCACCCCAGATCACCGAGAGCAGCAGCAGCATGCCCCAGACGGAGAGCGGAATATGGTGGTGACTGGGCGTCATAGGCGTCTTCTTCCCCCGCCCGGCGCGTTGGCGCCACCCGATTGCTGACTAGAGCTGGCCTTCCGCCGCCAAGCGCTTGTCCAGGTAAGTCGAGCAGATCTTGGAGAGCTCGTCGATCTTGTCCTGGAAGAAGTGGTTGGCTCCCGGGATCACCTTGTGCTCGACCGATATTCCCTTTTGAGTCTTGAGCTTGGAGACAAGGCTGTGAACCGCTTCCGGCGGCGTCACGGTGTCCTTTTCCCCGTTCAAGAACAGGCCAGACGCCGGGCAGGGGGCGAGGAACGAGAAGTCATAGTGCTTGGCCAGCGGGGCCACCGAGATGAAGCCCGAGATTTCCGGGCGGCGCATCAGTAACTGCATCGAGATCCAGGCGCCAAAGGAGACGCCGGCGATCCAGCAGATCTTGGCCTCGCGGTTGAAGGACTGCAGCCAGTCGAGTGCGGATGCCGCGTCGGACAGCTCGCCCGCACCGTTCTCGAACACGCCCTGACTACGGCCTACACCTCTGAAATTGAAGCGTAAAACCGAGAAGCCGCGGCTCTGGAACATCTGGTACATGGTGTGCACGATGGGATTGTTCATCGTGCCGCCGAAGGTTGGGTGCGGGTGGAGCAGGATGGCGATGGGCGATCCGGCGGCCTTCGAGTGGTGGTAGCGCGCCTCGATGCGGCCCGCGGGTCCGCTGAAAATCACTTCCGGCATAAAGCTTTGATCCTTATGGGAGATATCCGGCACGGGAAAATCCGGTGGAAGCCCCACCGAATAATTGACTCCAGCACTCGGGTTTTCTATATCCCTGTTTAGAATTGTTCGAAACTGGCGGCGCGTGTCACTGCTGCCTTGAAGTCTTCGCCTTTAGCACGGGTGAGGGGTTCGAAATCAAGGATTTCGTGCCATGAAGATGAGCACCAAGGGCCGTTATGCCGTGATGGCGATGATCGACATCGCGATTCATTCCGATGGCGAGCCGGTTTCGCTCGCTGAAATCGCCGAGCGGCAGGACATTAGCCAGGAATATCTGGAGCAACTCTTCGGCAAGCTGCGCAAGGCGAAGCTTGTTGAAAGCGCGCGCGGACCCGGCGGCGGCTACCGTCTTGCATGTGACATGAGCATGATTCCGGTTGCCAAAATCATTGCCGCCGTTGACGAGGAATTGCAGTTCACACGCTGCGACGGCGATGCCGTGGAAGGCTGCGTGAAGGGCGAACGGTGCAACGCGCATGACCTGTGGTCGAGTCTCGGTCGTCAGATGATGTCCTTCCTGTCATCGATTACACTCGAAGACGTCGTCGAGAAGCGCAACCTGGCGCTCGCCGCCACCATCAAGCAGACCAAGGACCGCCACCCGGAGGGCCTGCCGGCGTGAGGAGCTACCTCGACCATAACGCCACCTCGACGCTGCGCCCGGAGGCGAAGGCGGCGATGCTGGCTGCAATGGGCTGCGGTGGCAACGCCTCCTCTATCCATTGTGAGGGGCGCGCGGCGCGGAAAGTTTTGGACGATGCCCGTGAGCAGGTGGCGCGGGCGGTGGGAGTTATTCCGCCGATGGTGGTGTTCACCTCGGGCGGCAGCGAGGCAAACAACATGGCGCTGAAGGGCGCCCCCGTTGAAAGGATTATCGTTTCCGCCGTGGAGCATCCGTCGGTGTTGCAGGCAGCAGCCGCATCGGGGAAGCCGGTTGGCATCATCCCAGTTGATGCCAATGGTGTGATCGACCTCGGCGCGCTTGCGGAACTGTTGCACGGGCCGAAGGCGCTGGTGAGCGTGATGGCGGCCAACAACGAGACGGGTGTCGTGCAGCCGGTGGCCGAGGTGGTGCGGCTGGCGCAGGCGCATGGTGCCCTGGTGCACAGCGATGCGGTGCAGGTTCTGGGCAAGCTGCCGTTGAATTTCGGGTTGCTGTCGGTTGATTTTCTGACGCTGTCCGCGCACAAGTTCGGTGGTCCGGTCGGCATCGGCGCGCTTGTTGTCCGCGAGGGTATTCCGGTCGAGCCGCTGGTCCATGGCGGAGGGCAGGAGTTGCGCCGCAGGGCGGGGACCGAGAACCTGGTAACGATTGCCGGTTTTGGTGCGGTGGCCCAGAGCAAAATGAACGTGACGGCGCTGCGTGACCGTCTGGAGGCAGCGCTGGAAGATGCCATTGTTTTTGGCAGCAAGGTGGGCCGGCTGCCAAACACCACCTGCTTCGCCGTGCCGGGCATGAATGCCGAGACGGTGCTGATGGGGTTCGACCTCGAAGGCGTCGCCGTGTCGTCAGGTTCGGCCTGCTCGTCGGGCAAGGTGGCCAAATCGCATGTTCTGGCCGCGATGGGCATCAAGCCTGAAATCTCCCAGGCCGCCATCCGCGTATCACTTGGCTGGGACACCACAGAAGACAACATCGAACATTTCATTGCCGCGTGGCGCAAGATCCGCGATCGCCACAAGGCCAGGGCGGCTGCCTGAGGGAAACATGGCTGATATTGAAACGATTGAGCTCGTCAAGGACATCGACGTCGACAAGTACAAGTACGGTTTCACGACCGACATCGAGTCCGAATACGCGCCGAAGGGACTGGACGAGGACACCGTCCGCTTCATTTCCGCGAAGAAGAACGAGCCCCACTGGATGCTGGAGGCCCGCCTCGAGGCCTATCGCCGCTGGCTGCAGATGGAAGAGCCGACATGGGCCAAGGTTGACTATCCGAAGATCGACTTCCAGGACCTCTACTACTATGCCGCTCCCAAGGGCTCGGCGGCGCCCAAGAGCCTCGACGAGGTGGACCCCAAGCTGCTCGAAACCTACGCCAAGCTCGGCATTCCGCTGAAGGAGCAGGAAATCCTCGCGGGCGTCAGGAAGCAGGGCGAGAAGAGCGAGCTTGACGAGGAGGGCAGCGAATATGCCTCCGGCAGGGTGGCGGTGGACGCTGTGTTCGACAGCGTCTCGGTGGTCACCACGTTCAAGGCAGAACTCGCCAAGGCCGGCGTGATCTTCTGTTCGATCTCGGAAGCGCTGCGCGAGCATCCGGAGCTGGTGAAGAAGTACCTGTTCTCGGTGGTGCCGCAGGGCGACAACTATTATGCCGCGCTCAACGCCGCGGTGTTCTCCGACGGTTCCTTCGTCTATGTGCCGCCGGGTGTGCGCTGCCCGATGGAGCTTTCGACCTATTTCCGCATGAATGCCAAGAACACCGGGCAGTTCGAGCGCACGCTGATCATCGCCGACAAGGGCTCCTACGTCTCCTACCTCGAGGGTTGCACGGCGCCCACCCGCGAGGAGAGCCAGCTGCATGCGGCCGTGGTCGAGCTGATTGCCATGGATGACGCTGAGATCAAGTATTCCACCGTGCAGAACTGGTACCCCGGCGACGCCGAGGGCAAGGGCGGCATCTATAATTTCGTGACCAAGCGCGGCGACTGCCGGGGCGCGCGCTCGAAGATCTCGTGGACGCAGGTCGAGACCGGCTCGGCCATCACCTGGAAATATCCGAGCTGCATCCTGAGGGGCGAGGAGTCGCGCGGCGAGTTCTACTCGATCGCCATTTCCAACGGCCGCCAGCAGGTCGACAGCGGCACCAAGATGATTCACCTCGGCAAGAACAGCTCAAGCCGCATCATCTCCAAGGGCATCGCGGCGGGGCGCTCGGACAACACCTATCGTGGCCTCGTGTCCGCGCACAGGAAAGCGCTGAACGCGCGTAACTTCACGCAGTGCGACTCCCTGCTGATCGGCGACAAGTGCGGCGCGCATACGGTGCCCTACATCGAGGCCAAGACCTCCACCGCGCAGTTCGAGCACGAGGCGACGACGTCGAAGATCTCGGACGACCAGATGTTCTACTGCATGTCGCGCGGGCTTTCGCAGGAAGAGGCGGTGGCCCTCATCGTAAACGGCTTCGTGCGCGACGTTCTGCAGCAGCTGCCGATGGAATTCATGGCCGAGACGCAGAAGCTGATCGGCATCTCTCTCGAAGGGAGCGTGGGGTGAACCTGACCTTCCTCCATATCGGACTGTCCATCAGCCTTGACGTCAGCACGCTCGGCTACAAGTACATCCTGCATTAAGGCGAAAACAGTGAACCTTCTCGATATAAACAACCTGCATGTGAAGCTCGAAGACGAGGACCGCGACATCATCCGCGGCCTGTCGCTCACCGTGAAGCCGGGCGAGGTGCATGCCATCATGGGGCCGAACGGCTCTGGCAAGTCCACGCTGTCCTACGTGCTGGCAGGGCGCGCGGGCTATGAGGTGACGGAAGGCTCCGTGACCTTCAAGGGCGAGGACCTGCTGGAGATGTCGCCCGACGAGCGCGCCGCCAAGGGCGTGTTCCTGGCTTTCCAGTATCCGATCGAGATCCCGGGTGTTGCCACCATGCAGTTCCTGAAGGTGGCGCTGAACGCGCAGCGCAAGGCGCGCGGCGAGAAGGAACTCTCGACTCCGGACTTCATGCGCCTCGTCAAGGACCGCGCGGCGAAGCTGAATGTGTCACAGGACATGCTGAAGCGCCCGGTGAATGTGGGCTTCTCGGGTGGCGAAAAGAAGCGCGCCGAGATCCTGCAGATGGCGGTGCTCGAACCCTCGCTCTGCATTCTCGACGAGACCGACTCCGGCCTCGACATCGACGCGCTGCGCGTGGTGGCGGATGGCGTCAATGCGCTGCGCTCTCCCGACCGGGCGATGATCGTCATCACGCACTATCAGCGGCTGCTCGACTACATCGTGCCGGACTTCGTGCATGTGCTGTCCAAGGGCCGGATCGTGAAGTCGGGTGACAAGCATCTGGCGCTTGAGCTTGAAGAGAAGGGCTATGCCGAATTCACCGAGAGCGCGGCATGAGCACGGCCCTCGCACGCACGGCTGCCGAGGAGGCGCTGGGCTTCCAGTTGCCCAATCGGCGCATGGAAGACTGGCGATGGACCGACCTGCGCCAGCTGATCGACAAGCCCTATCCGCCGCGCCAGAAGGTTGAAGCGACACCGGCTGACGTGGAGCGGCTGCTTGCCTCTTCTCTGTTCTCCGGCGTCGCCGCGACGCGCATGGTGTTCGTCAACGGTGAGTATGACGCCAAGCATTCGCGGCAGGCCAATGCTTTCGTCGAATCCACGGCCGAACTCAGCGATCCAGTGAACCTGATGAACTTGGCCTTCGCCACCGACGGCGCGCGGCTCAGGATCGAGGGCAATGTCGATACGCCAATCGAGCTGGTGTTCATCTCGACGGATGCGGCAGCGCGCACCGTGGCGACGCGCAACGTGATCGAAATTGCCGACGATGCCTCGGCCACCATCATCGAGACGCATCTGGGCGAGGGCAGTTACCTTGCCAGTTCGGTGATGGAAATCCGCATCGGACACAATGCGCGGTTAGACCGGATCAAGGTGGAGCTCGAATCGCATGACGCGGTGCATCTGGCGCATGCCCATGTGGTGGTGGGCCGGAATGTGACCTTCCGCGATTTCACGCTGACCACGGGCGCCAGGCTCAACCGCCAGAACGGCACCTTTCGCTTCATCGGCGAATTTGCCGATGCCAAGGTGGCCGGCGCCTATCTGCTGGCTGGCAAGCAGCATGCCGATACCGCACTGATCGTTGACCACGAAGTTCCCAACTGCGCCAGCCGCGAGTTGTTCAAGTGCGTGATGGACGATCATGCGCGGGGCATTTTCCAGGGCAAGGTGATTGTCAGGCGCGGTGCGCAGAAGACCGACGGCAAGCAGTCGAGCCACGCGCTGCTTCTGTCCGAAACGGCGGAATTCGACGCCAAGCCAGAACTCGAGATCTATGCTGACGACGTTGCCTGCGGTCATGGTGCGACATCGGGTGACCTGAACCACGATCATGTCTTCTACCTGAAATCTCGCGGCATACCGGAAGCCGAGGCCAAGGCACTGCTGATCGCCGCCTTCGTCGGCGAGGCCTTCGACACCGTGCACCATGACGGCATCCGGACGGCGCTGGAAGACTTCGCGGCGCGCTGGCTCTCCGATCACCGGAGGAAGGGCTGATGGCTTACGACGTCCAGGCCATCCGCAAGGACTTCCCGATCCTGTCGCGTGAGGTCTATGGCAAGCCGCTGGTCTATCTCGACAATGCCGCCTCGGCGCAGAAGCCGAAGCCGGTTCTCGATGCGATCATGAAGTCCTACACGGAAGAGTATTCCAACGTGCATCGTGGGCTGCACTTCCTCTCCAATGCCTCCACACAGGCCTTCGAGGATGCGCGCGAGAGCGTCAGGCGCTTCATCAATGCCCCCTCGGCCGAGCAGATCATCTTCACACGCAATGCAACCGAGGCCATCAACCTCGTGGCGCAGAGCTTCGGCGGCATGGTGATCGGCGCGGGGGACGAGATCGTGCTGTCGATCCTCGAGCACCATTCGAACATCGTGCCGTGGAACTTCCACCGCGAGCGCAATGGCGCGGTGCTGAAGTGGGCACCCATCGACGACGAGGGCAATTTCCTTCTCGATGAGTTCGAGAAACTGCTGAGCCCCCGCACCAAGATCGTGGCGATTACCCAGATGTCCAACGCGCTCGGCACCATCGTGCCGGTGGCGGAGGTCATCAAGCTGGCGCACGCGCGTGGGATCCCCGTGCTGGTTGATGGTTCGCAGTCATCCGTTCACATGGCTGTCGACGTGCAGGCGCTGGATGCGGATTTCTTCGTGTTCACCGGCCACAAGACCTATGGGCCCACCGGCATCGGCGTTCTCTATGGCAAGAAGGACCTGCTCGCCAAGATGCCGCCCTACCAGGGTGGCGGCGAGATGATCTTGGAAGTGGGCACGGATTTCGTGACCTATAATGACCCGCCGCACCGTTTCGAGGCGGGTACACCGGCCATCGTTCAGGCCATCGGGCTGGGCGCGGCCCTCGACTACATGCGCGAAGTAGGACTGGACAAGATTGCCGCGCACGAGTCGCTGCTGCGCGACCGAGCGATGGAGCGGCTGTCCGAGATCAACTCCCTGCGCATCTTCGGCCGTGCCAGAAACAAGGGCGCCATCGTTTCCTTTAATATGCAGGGTGCGCATGCCCATGATGTCGCCACCGTGATCGACCGCGCGGGCGTTGCCGTCCGCGCCGGCACTCATTGCACCCAGCCGCTGCTGCAGCGCTTCGGCGTGACCGCCACCTGCCGCGCTTCCTTCGCCATGTACAACACCCTCGAAGAGGTTGATGTTCTGGCCGAAGCGCTTATCTCTGCCCAGAGGATATTCGGATGACCGATGCCGCGATCGAGACAACGCCCGCCCCCGACAATGCGCCGAACCCCTCGGCCATTCCGCCGGATGAGCTGGCACGCCTGACGGACGACATCGTCGCAGCGCTGAAGACCGTCTATGACCCGGAAATCCCGGTCGACATCTATGAGTTGGGCCTGATCTACAAGGTCGACATCGACGATGACCGGAACGTGGCCATCGAGATGACGTTGACGGCTCCCGGCTGCCCGGTGGCGGGTGACATGCCGGGCTGGGTGGAAAATGCAGTGTCCACCGTGGCGGGCGTACAGAGCTGCCGCGCCACCATCGTCTTTGATCCACCGTGGGACCACGGCCGCATGTCGGAAGAGGCCCGCGTTGCAATGAACATGTGGTAAGGAGGAAGCCATGGCATCCGCATCGCGTCCACTGCCACAGGCAATGAAGCTCACCGACGCCGCCGCCGAGCGCGTCCGCGAGATCATGGCCAAGGCCGAGAAGCCCGTCGTGGGCCTGCGTATCGGCGTCAAGAATGGCGGCTGTGCCGGCATGGAATACACATTGGAGTGGGCCGAGGACCAGAAGCCCTTTGACGAGGTTGTCGAGGACAAGGGCGTCAAAGTGCTGATCGACGCCAAGGCCATGATGTTCCTGCTCGGCACCGAGATGGACTTTCAGGCCTCGACGCTGAAGTCGGGCTTCGTGTTCAACAACCCCAACCAGGTCTCCGCCTGCGGGTGTGGGGAAAGCGTTCAGCTGAAGCCGGCGGCGTCCTAGGGGCTTCCCCAATTGGCGTCACCCCGGCGAAATCCGGGGCCCCGCCTAGGTTCGGTACACTCTGAAGGAAAACCGGGTCCCGGTTTCCGCCGGATGACGTAGCTTGGGGCGGCGGGCTAAGATCGAGCGCGGAACGAAGCTTTAAATCGGATGGTGATCGATATGGGCGATTCCCTGCTGCGTCCGGCTTTTGCGTTGCTTCTCCTGTTCCTCTTCCCCACCGCCATTCACGCCCAGGAAGACGCTGATCCCGGTGCCGGGGTCTCCGGCGAACATGACTTCAACATGTATTGCGCGAGCTGCCATGGCGAGGATGCCAGGGGCAATGGCCCCAAGGCCTTCAGCCTTGCCCTCAGGCCACCCAACCTCACGACGCTCACCCAGCGTTATGGCGAGTTCCCGCACGACAGGCTGGTCCGGATGATCGACGGGCGTGACGCCATCTCTGGCCATGGTGAGCGTGAGATGCCGGTGTGGGGTGTGTGGTTCAAGGCGGAATCAGCGCAGGAACTGGGCGGGGCAAAAGGCGATGAGGCTTCCGTGCAGCGGCGCGTCGACAATCTCATCGACTATATCGCAGGCCTGCAGGCGAAGTAGAAAGCCCCGCGCCGGAGCGCGAGGCCTTGGGTCTTCAGAAGGTCTTCAGCAGGGCGCTGAACATGCCGGCCAGCTGCGTGCCGGGTGCGTCCGGCAGCATCACCGCCGCATGGGCGATGACGATGGGGACGAAGACGAGCGCCATCATCAGGATGACGATCATCCCGGCGTCGTCGTTTTGACCGCCCTGAACGGCAGCCTTGCGGAACGTGAAGAGAGACTTGAAGGTCATTTGGTTCACCTCTTACCGACCAGCCGTTACCGGTGGCGGGGGTGAACCGAGGAAAACTCAGTAACCCGCGCGGGCCAGTAACGGCATGGTCGATCGACTATGACTGTCGCTTGGCATTGGGTTTCGGGTTCCTGTTTGAGAATGGAGCGGAATTTCCGCGCCACAGTCAGGGATTGGGCCCGGGCGGCCAAACTGTCAAGCAAAAAGAACGGTTTGGGGCTGGGAGCAGCTATTCGCCGGGTATGGCCGGGCGCGACTGCGGATAAAGCGCTGCGATGGCGCAGGAGGCGAAACGGGGCGGATAGAGTCCGACCGCGAGGTGAGCACGATGGGCACCCGTGCGCCCACCACGATGCCCGCTGCCTCAGCACCCGCCAGGAAGGTGAGGTTCTTGGCCAGCATGTTGCCGGCCTCGAGGTCCGGCACCACCAGGATCTGGGCGCGGCCGGCAGCGCCCTGGTGCGCCCGATCAGCCACTCGAATCTGGCGTGGGGTTGGGTGTCCAATCCGCTCTCCAGACTCAAGGTAGTTTGTGCTAAACCGATACCAGTTTTGACAAACTGGGGAAGATTGACATGGCAATGCGCGAATTCTTCACGGCGATGTGGCGGACCATCATGCTGCGCGGGCTGGCGAGCCTGGTATTCGGCATTCTCGCCTTCGTCTATCCGGGGGTAACGCTCGCTGTGGTGGTGACACTGTTCGGCATCTATGCCCTGGTGGACGGCCTTCTCGGCCTGTGGGGTGTCTATCGCGGCCGGGACCAGGGGACGTCGGTGACGAGCCTGCTCTCGGCGCTGGTTGGCATCGTGGCGGGCCTCGTCTGCCTGCTCGCGCCGGGCTTTGCCACTACCTACGTGGTGCTGTTGATCGGCTTCTGGAACATCGCGGCGGGTCTCCTGCAGCTGATCGGCGCGCTGGTCATGTGGAAGGAGATCGAGCAGCCGGGGCTTCTGGCGCTGTCGGGCATCATTGGCGCGGCTCTGGGTCTGCTGATCGTGTTCTATCCGGCGACCGCCGCCGTCAGCATCATCTGGGTGATCGCCGCCACGGCGGTCCTCATCGGCCTCGTGCTGCTCGCTTTCGGCTGGAAGCTGAAGGGGGCGGCACAGAACCTCATGAAGGTGCGCGGCGCCTAAGTCCTGCCCAGCAGCAGCTCGCGCGCTGTCGCCTCATTGGTGATCAGCACGTTGCAGTCCACGAGCTTGATCGCGCCGAGCAGGCTGTCCACCTTGTCGTTGCCGCCCGAGGCGATGACGCGGGTGGGCACGCTGCGAAGCTGCGCGATCGGCAGCGACATGATGCGGCGATTGACCGGGTGGTCGACGAGGCGGCCCTCGCGGTCATAGAAATTGTACAGCATGTCGCCCACCGCGCCGAGCTTGAGCAGTTCGGCGCGTTCCTCGTCGCTGATCAGGTTGAAGCGGAAGGCGGTGGAAGAGGGCGCCATGGTGCCGACGCTGAGGATGGCGAGGTCGAGGCGCTCTGCCCTGCGGAAGATGTCATGCAGGCCGCAGCGCTCGATCAGCGCCTCGCGGGTTTCAGGTGAATCCACCACCGCGGGCGCCTGGAACAGGTAGCAGTCTGCGCCCATGATGCGGGCGAACTGCCAGGCGAATTCCGCCGGGTTGAACTTCAGTGCCTGCACGATGCCGCCCAGCAGCGAGATGACCTGCACATTTTCGAGGGTGCGCGGCGCCAGCGTGGCGAGTGACTCATAGAGCGTTGCGCCCCAGCCCACGCCGACCGTCATGTCATCCTCCAGCGTGTCGGAAAGGAACATGCCGGCGGCGACGCCGATCGATTTGCGTATGCTGTCGGCGGTCGAGGGCTCCGGCACCACGACGGCATCCTTGAAGCCGAAGGCCTTCTTGAGTTCGCCCTCGAGTACGAAGCACTCTGAGACATCGCCCTCGATCCAGATCTTCACCTCGCGCTGCCTGATCGCTTCGTTGATGTTGCGCACCACGGTGACGCGGCCGATGCCGAGGCGGTGGGCGATCTCGTGCTGGGTGAGCCCCTCGACGTAATACATCCAGGCAATGCGCATGCGGTTGCGGGCGATGCGGCCCGCACCTCGCTCAGGGGTGAGCGGGCGGCTCTTGCGGGGCAGGTCGTTGTCCGGCATCGCGGTTCAGCCCTTCGTCTGCATGGTTTTCATGAAATCCAGCGTGTGCGCGAAGTCCTCCACGCCCGCCTGCGAACCCAGCCCCGTGGCATTGAGCGCCGAGGTGGCCTGGGCAAACCGCACTGCGGTTTCCATGTCGAAGCCATGCACCAGCGCCACCGCGAAGCCTGCGTTGAAGGCATCACCGCAGCCGCAGGTGCATTTGACGGTTATGTCGTAGGCAGGGCTGTGGAACGTTACGCCGTCGCGGTCATGGTAATAGGCGCCGTCGCCACCGAGCGTGAGCACGCAGGCCTTGACACCCATGTCGAGGAAGAACTTCGCCGTGTCGCCAAGGTCGGAGAGGCCGCAGAGCGCCTGCGCCTCTTCGATCGAGGGCATGAAATAGTCGGTGTGGGGCAGCACCTGAGCGATGGCCGGAAGATCCTTCGGCGCGCCCGCGAAGACATCGACCGTGGTGGTGACACCCTTGGCCTTGGCGGCCTTCATGACCACCGCCGTCTGGCCCTTGTCCATCGCATCCATGAGGCCGACGCCGCCGGCGTGGAACACCCTGGTGTCCACGGCGCGCGGGATCATCTCGTCGGTGACGAAGAAACTGGATGTGGCGCCCTTCATGTGCAGCGCCGGGCGGGAACCATCGGGGCGAATGGTGACGATGGAGGAGGATGTCTTCCAGCCCGGGTGGTGCTGCACGCCCCATGTATCGACGCCGAAGTGGGCAAGACGCTGCAGCACCCAGTCGCCCATCAGGTCCTCGCCGACGCCTGCCACTGCCAGTGTCTTCAGCCCCATCTTGGCTGCGGCGATGGCCGCGGTGCCGCCGGCACCGGATACGGCCAGCGTCAGTTCGTCGATGAACACCGTGCCGCCACCCGGCGGGATTTCGCTGAAGGGCCAGCCAAGGCAATCATAGGTGTAGAAGCCCATGGAGACATAGTCATAGCGTGGCACGCAAACCTCCCTTGATCGGCTGTGTCTGTCTTCACGCCAGCATCAGCAATGGTTCTTCAATAAGCTGCCCGAAGGCCTGCAGGAATTCCGCACCAACAGCTCCGTCGACCGCGCGATGATCGCAGGAGAGCGTGCAGTTCATCTGGCTGGCCAGCACCGGCTGGCCTTTGACGGGTATGAAGCGGTCCACGGCCGCACCAACCGCAAGGATTGTGGCCTGCGGCGGATTGATGATGGCCGTGAACTGCTCGATCCCATACATGCCGAGGTTCGAGATGGCCGTGGTGCCGCCCTGGTATTCAGACGGCACCAGCTTCCGGGCGCGGGCCTTGGCGGCCAGTTCCTTCATCTCAGTGGAGATTGTGGTGAGGGTCTTGCCCTCGGCGTTGCGGATGACTGGGGTGAACAGTCCGCCTTCGACCGCAACCGCGACGCCGACGTCGCTGGACTTGTGTTGCAGGATCGAGTCGCCGGCCCAGGTGACGTTGGCGTTGGGCACTTTCTGCAGTGCCAGAGCCATGGCCTTGATGATGAAGTCGTTGATCGACAGCTTCCACAGCGGCTGGCCGTCGGCACCCTTCGGCGCGGCGGCATTGAGGCGTTCGCGCGTCGCCATCAATGTTGTGAGCGTGCAGGTGACGGAGAGATAGAAGTGGGGGACGGTTTGCTTGGACTCGGTGAGACGCGCCGCGATGGTGCGGCGCATGCCGTCGACCGGGATCACCTCGAAGCTGCCGGGGGCATAGAGTTTCTGCACGGGGTCCGGTGTGGCGGCGGGTGCTGGTGCTGCGGCGGGCTTTGCCTCTTCAGTGCTGCGGACATCGGCGGCGGTGATGCGGCCACGTGGGCCACTGCCGGTGATGGCGGCAATCGACAGGCCCGCCTGTCGGGCGAGGCGGCGGGCGAGCGGCGTGGCGCGCGGGGCCTCACCGTTGAGGGTCGTTGTGGATGCAACAGGCGCTGCTGTGGCAGCGGCGGTGGGCGTGGCTGCATTGGTGACCTGTGCGGCAGCAGCAGGGGCTGCAGCCGTGACGGCCTCACCCTCGGCATAGATCCAGGCGACAGCAGAGCCCACTGCGGCGGTGCCGCCCTCGGTGACCACGATGTTGCGCAGGATGCCGTCGGCGGGGGCGTCGATCTCCATCGCGGCCTTGTCGGTCTCGATCTCGAACAGGGCCGCACCCTTGGCGACCTTGTCGCCGTCCTTGTGGTGCCACTTCGAGATCTTGCCCGTCGCCATGTCCATGTCGACGCGGGGAAGGATGACTTCGACGGCCATGTTACATGCGTCCCCGGACGAGGTTGCGCAAGGCTTCGACGATGCCCGGCACCTGCGGCACGGCGGCCTTTTCGAGTTCCGGATTGTAGGGGATGGGCGACTCGACACCGCCAAGTCGCAGGATTGGTGCGTCGAGATAGTCGAAGGCCTCGCTTTCGGCGATGCGGGCCGAGATCTCGGAGCCGATGCCGAGCGTCTTGACGCCCTCATAGACGCAGGCCAGCCGAGAGGTCTTCTTCACGCTCTCGATGATCGTCGCGGTGTCGATGGGCCGCAGCGTGCGAAGGTCGATGACCTCGACGTCGATGTCCTCCGCAGCGAGGATTTGCGCGGCTTCGAGCGACTTGTGGACCATGATTGAAGTGGCGACCACGGTCACGTCACGCCCCTCGCGCGCCACATGCGCCTTGCCGATGGCAATGCGGTAGGGCTCTTCCGGAACCTCGCCCTTCATCTTGTAGAGCAGCTTGTGCTCGAACACCATGACGGGGTCTGGGTCGTCGATGGCCGCGAGCAGCATGCCCTTCACATCAGCGGGCGTTGACGGCTGGATTACTTTCAGGCCGGGGACATGGGCAAGCCAGGCATCGAGCGACTGCGAATGCTGTGCGGCGGCCCCCGTGCCGGAACCGGCGGGGAAGCGCATCACCAGTGGCACGTTCACCTTGCCGCCGAGCATGAAGCGGAGCTTGGCCGCCTGGTTGACGATCTGCTCCATGGCCAGCGTTGCAAAATCCGAGAATTGGAATTCCAGCACCGGCTTGCAGCCCGCCAGTGCGGCGCCCACCGCCACACCAGCCTGGCCCAGCTCGGAGATCGGCGCGTCCATCACGCGGTCCTCGCCGTAGCGATGCACGAGGTCGCCCGTCACCTGAAAAGCACCACCATAGACGCCGATGTCCTCGCCCATCAGGAAGACGGACGGATCAGCATCCATCGCCTGCGCCAGCGCCTCCTGGATGGCCTGCGCATAGGTGAGTTCGCGCATTACGCGGCCTCGTTGGAATAGACGTCGCGGGTGACTTCGGCGGGGTTCGGATCAGTGCCGAGCCTGGCGAATTCGATGCCCGCCGCGATCTCGGCCTCGGCGGAGTCGCGGATGGCGCTCACCTCGGCCTCGGTTGCGATGCCATGTGCCATCAACTCGGCTTCGAAATGCGGAATGGGGTCACGCGCCTTCCATTCCTCGATCTCTTCCTTGGTGCGATAGCGGTTCCGGTCTGAGCGGGAGTGGCCGCGGGTGCGGTAGGTCTTGCATTCAACCAGGGTGGGGCCTTCACCGCGCCTGGCGCGTGCAACGGCCTCGGAGATTGCCTCCTCGACGTCGGCGATGGCATTGCCGTCAGCGATGACGCCCGGCATGCCATAGGCCGAAGCACGGTCGGCGACGTTGGCCACCGCCATGGAGCGCTCGGTCGACACCGACATGCCGTATTTGTTGTTCTCGCAGACGAAGACGACGGGCAGCTTCCAGATCGAGGCCATGTTGAGGGCCTCGTGGAAGGCGCCTTCATTCGATGCGCCGTCGCCGAAAAAGCACATGGCGACGTCGTCGCGCTTCTGCTTCTTGATGGCGAGTGCCGCGCCCACCGCGATGGGAAGCCCTCCGCCGACGATGCCATTGGCGCCGAGGTTGCCGGTCGAAACGTCGGCAATGTGCATGGAGCCGCCGCGACCACGGCAATAGCCTTCCTCCTTGCCGAAGAACTCGGCGAACATCAGCCTGGGATCCGCCCCCTTGCCGATGCAGTGGCCATGGCCGCGATGGGTGGAGGTGATGTAGTCGGAATTCCGCAGCGCCATGGTGGCGCCCACGGCGGAGCCCTCCTGGCCGATGGACAGGTGCATGGTGCCGTGGATCAGGCCGCGCATGTAGGCCTCTTCCGCGCCTTCCTCTAAGCGGCGGATCAGATGCATCTTGCGCAGCGCTTCCTTCAGTTCAGCCGGAGAGTATCGCTGGTAGAAGGGCCGGGCGTTCGGCTTGATCTTGCTAACGGCGTTCATCACGCGGTTCCTTTCAGCATGTCGTGCAGGCGCGGGACGCGCCGCCGGGCGGCCGGCTAGGCCCGGCGCCGTCGGGGATGGTATTAAGATACTTTTGTCTCAGCGAGTGTCAATAAGTATTGGTTGCGAGACCCTCGGCGCACAAGCCGCTCCTGACCCCCGGCAGGGGGAGCGAACGGGAATGGAGATGATCAGTCGTTCCGGCGGCCTCAGGGCCTGACCACCGTCTTCAGCCCTTCCGAGTCCCCGGCGATCAGCCGCTCATAGGCTTGGGGAACCTCGAAGATTGTGATTTCGCGGTCGATGAGCTGGCGGGCCTGCGGCGCCATGCGGGCGAGAAGGGCGATTGCTTCGGGCAGTTCATCCCGGAAGGCATGGCAACCGATGAGGCTGACCTCGCGTTCGACCAGCATGTTGGGGTCGAGGTCAATCGTGCCATGCATGATGCCGACCAGCGCGATGGCGCCACCTCCGGCCACGCAACCTGTCAGGCTGCCCAGCGCCGCCGTGCTGCCGGTTGCCTCAATGGCGAAAAGGATGCCTGGTCCTGCGGAGGCAGGTTCCAGCGCCACAGGGCTGGCACCCGTGACCGCGCAGACGCGGGCGAGGCGGCTGGCGTTGCGGTCAGCGACGCGGATATCGCGGTGTCCCATGCCTGACAGCACAAGTGCCGCCAGGCCGCCGATGGGGCCACAGCCGGCGATGAGCACCGGCGCATCGTGGTCCGGCTGCAGCCGCCTCACGGCGTGAAGCGCCACGGCCACGGGCTCAGCCATCACGGCCACCTCGTCCGGCAGATCGCCCGTCAGCCGGTGCAGGAGGCGGCGGGGCAGGGAGGTGTGCTGTGCGAAGCCGCCGTCGCAGGCCTCGCCCACGAAGCCGAGGCTGGCGCAGAGGTGGTGGTTGCCTGCCCGGCACGCCGGGCACTGGCCGCACCAGAAGCGGGAGTCGGCTACCACGCGCTCGCCGATGGTGAGATCGACGACGCCCGCGCCCAAGGCCGTGACGCGGCCGATCAGTTCGTGGCCGGGCACCGAGGGGCTGCGGGTGATCCACTGGCCGGTTCGGTAGTTGTGAAGGTCCGAGCCGCAGATGCCGGCTGCGGTGACGGCGATGTTCACCCAGCCGGGCGGCGGCGCCGTGGGTGCTGCGATCTCTTCGACGCGGAGATCGCCCTTGGCGTAAAGCCTCACGGCCTTCATGTCGGATCCTTTCAGATCGAGGCGAGGAAGCCGCCATCGACGGGGAAGCACTGTCCGGTGATGTAGGCGGAGGCGCGCGAGGCGAGGAAGACCGCGATGCCGTCAAGGTCGTCGAGGTTGCCGAAACGGGCCATAGGGATCTTGGCTTTCATTGCCTGCTGCCAGGCGTCGTTTTCGTAGAAGACCTCGGTCATCGCGGTGCGGAAGTAGCCCGGCGCAATGGCGTTGACGCGGATGCCGAGTGAGGCCCACTCGGCGGCAAGTGCGCGGGTCATGCCCAAGAGCCCCGTCTTGGAAGAGCCATAGGGCACTGCCGTCGGGATGCCGACCTCGGTGGTGAGCGAGCAGAGATTGATGATCGAGCCACCCGCCGTCATGCGCTGTGCTGCGGCCTGCGCGCAGAAGAAAGACCCCTTCAGGTTGGTGTCGAGGATCTTGTCCCAGATATCTTCCGTCACCTCGAGCGAGGGCGTGACCTCCTCAACGCCAGCATTGTTGACGAGGATGGACAGGCCGCCCAGCTGTTGGGCAGCGGCGCCGACCACCGTGCCAACCTGCGCCACGTCGCGCACGTCGAGCGCCAGCGGCACCGCCTTGCGGCCAAGTCTGGTGACGGTCTCCGCGCAGGGGGAGAGGCTCGCTGCATCGCGCGCCGTGATGGCGACATCTGCGCCAGCGCGAGCCAGCGCCACGGCGAGCTCCTGTCCGATGCCACGGCTGGCGCCGGTAACCAGCGCTTTCTCCCCCGAGAGATCGAAGAGCGACAGGTCTGCCATGTCAGTGGTCCTCGTCGATCTCGTCGCGCAGTTCGTTGAGGATGCGGCGCTTGAGGGCGATGAAGTCGGGTTCGAGCTCCACGTCCGGGTTGCGCGGGCGGGGGATGTCGATGCGGATGTCGGCCTTGAGCTTGCCAGGCCGCGCCGTCATGACGATCACCCGGTCACCCAGCAGGATCGCCTCGTCGATGTCATGCGTCACGAAGGCGACCGTCTTGTGTGAGTGCTCCCAGACGCGCAGCAGCAGCTTCTGCATGGTGTGGCGGGTCTGGCTGTCGAGTGCGCCGAAGGGCTCGTCCATCAGCAGGATGTCCGGGTCGTTGGCCAGCGCCCGGGCAATCGCCACGCGCTGCATCATGCCGCCCGAGAGTTGCTTGGGGTAATGATCGGCAAAGGCGGTGAGGCCAACCTCGTTCAGATAGCGATCTACGAGCTTGTTGCGCTCGGGCGCTGGCATGCCCTTGCGGCGGGGGCCATATTCGACGTTCTGCCGCACGGTGAGCCAGGGGAACAGCGTGTAGGACTGGAACACCATGCCGCGATCGCCGCCCGGCTCCACGACGCGCTTGCCCGAGGTCAGGATGCTGCCCGAAGTGGCGTCAATGAGGCCCGCCGCGATGTAGAGGAGGCTCGACTTGCCACAGCCCGAGGGGCCGACAATGACCGTGAACTCGTTGGGCTTCACCTCGAAGGAGATGCCATCAAGCGCCAGAACGCGCTTCTCTCCCTTGCCATAGGTGAGGGTGACGTCCTGGATCGAGAGGCTGCCCTTCATGCTCATGCCGCCCACGGGCAGAGCCAGCGCCGGAGCAGGCGGAAGGCCATGTCGGAGATGAGGCCCAAAAGGCCGATGAGCATGATGGCCAGGAAAATGGTGTCCACCTGGAAGCCACGCATGGCCTTGAGCGAGATGAAGCCGAGGCCGGAATTGGCGGCGACCAGTTCGGCCACCACCAGGTAGGTCCAGGCCCAGCCCATGGTGACGCGCAGCGTGTTGATGATGTTGGGGAGTGCGGCAGGGAAGATGACGTGCCAGATCGCCTCGTTGCGCTTGGTGCCCAGCGTGTAGCTGGCGTTGACGAGATCGCGCGACACGGCATGCGCCTCGTCCGCGATCATGATGAGCTGGGAGAAGAACACGCCGAAGAAAATAACCGTGACGCGCTGACCGATGCCGATGCCGATCCACAGGATGAACAGTGGCACCAGCGAGGTGACGGGAAGGTAGCGGATGAAGTTGACGAGCGGCTCGAGTGCTGCCTGCACGATCTTGTAGGTGCCCATGTAGAGGCCCAGCGGCACGGCGATCACGGCAGAGAGGAGGAAGCCGAGGATCACCACCTTCACGCTCGACCAGATATGGACGAACAGCGTGCCGTCCGAGGCGAGCGAGATGCCGCGGCGGATGACGGCGTCCGGCACGGGCAGGAACATGTCTGCGACATAGCCGCCATAGGAGGCGATCGCCCAGACGCCGAGGACCAGCGCCCAGACGATGCAGGCGGCGACCAGCGCCGCCGCTGAGGGGATCTCGCCAAAGGGTGTTGTGAAGCTCTGGAGGAGCGTACGTTTGGTAGCCATTGACCCGTCCGGAATGGAAACAAGGCGGGCCCGATTGCCCGCCCTGCTTCAGCTTTACTGCGAGACCGTTACTTCACGTTGAGGAAGGACGTGTCGATCAGGTCGTTGTAGCCGATGTCCATCTTCATCTTCTGGAAGCCGCCCCAGATCTGGTTGCCCAGAGCCATCAGGTCCTTGGCCTCGCCCTTCTCAGGCGTGCCGAAGAACTCGATGTTGCGGGCCTGGTCATAGAAGTTCACGCCTTTGGCAGCGCCGGCGAAATCCTCCGGCTTCTCGAGGTAGCCGCCCACACCCTTGGCCATGATGGCATAGGCCTCGTCCGGGTTGGTCTTGATGAACTCGACCGCCTTGAACAGGCCCTTGTTGAAGGCCTCGACGTCCTTGGGGTTGTTCTTGATGTAGTCGCATGTGAGGTCGACCACGTCGACGATGAGGCCCGGTGTCTGCGAGGAATCGATCAGCACCTTGCCCTGCTTCTTTTCGCGTACCAGCGAGAGATGCGGTTCCCACGTCACGGCGGCGGGGATATGCCCGGAGATGAAGGCGGCAGCGGCATCATCCGCCGTCATGTTGGTGATCTGGACGTCCTTCTCTGTCATGCCCTCGCGGGTGAGCAGGATGTTGAACCAGAACTGCGAGACCGAGCCCTCGTTCATGCCCACCTGCTGGCCCTTGAGGTCCTTCAGCGAGTTGATGCCGTCACGCACCAGCACGCCGTCGCCGCCGTGGCTGTCGTCAAGAACCGCCACTGCCTTGAAGCAGAATTCCGGCGAGCGGTACTTCATGATCTCGTCCAGCGTCGAGGCGTTGCCGTCAAGCTCGCCGGAGGCGACAGCGGCCATGTAGATCGAGGCGTCCTCGATGATGCGCAGGTCGACGTCGAGGCCGTTTTCCTTGAAGAAGCCCTTGTCGCGGGCCAGGAACATCGGGCCATAGCCCACCCAGGTCGTCATGCCGAGGCGCATGGTGCCGGCGTCGGCCGAAACGGCCATCACCACGGCGGCTGCGGCACCCGTGGCCAGTGAAAGAAGTGTCTTGATGCTCATGTTCATTTCTCCGTTGTCGCCCCATTGGTGTGCGGCGGGCGGTTTTCTGCGGCCCTGCCTTTGTGGCCTCATTGGAGCATTAAGCGCGCGGGCCGAAAAGTCCTTTTTTTGCACATGGCCGTCTGCCGCCCCGGCATTGCAGTGCTGCCACCGCTGCGCATAGAGTTTCACCAGAACCTGACGGAGCTTTGCACCATGAGCCGCGATCCGCGCTACGACATCCTCTTCGAACCGGTGAAGATCGGGCCAGTGACCACCAAGAACCGCTTCTTCCAGGTGCCGCATTGCAATGGCATGGGCTATCGTGACGCAACGGCACTGGCCACCATGCGGGCCATCAAGGCCGAAGGCGGCTGGGGCGTGGTCTGCACCGAGCAAGTGGAGATCCACCCCACGGGCGACATCGCCCCCTTCATCGAACTGCGGATCTGGGATGACCAGGACCTGCCGATGCTGGCGCGCATCGCCGAGGCTGTGAAATCCAAGGGGGCACTCGCCGGGCTGCAGCTTGCGCACAACAGCATGAATGCGCCGAACCTCTATTCGCGCGAGATCCCGCTGGGGCCGATGGACCTGCCGGTCTACAGCTATTTCAGCGACCCCGTGCAGGTGCGCGGCATGGACAAGGAGGACATCCGCAATTTCCGCAAGTGGCACCGCGATGCGGCCATTCGGGCGAAGCGGGCGGGGTTCAACCTCATTTACGTCTACGCCGGCAAGCTGTTCGGCCTGCCGATGTATTTCCTGTCTCGCCGCTTCAACCAGCGCACCGACGAATATGGTGGCAGCCTCGAGAACCGGGCACGATTCCTGAAGGAACTGATCGAGGACACCAAGGACGCGGTGGGCGACACCTGCGCGGTGCCTTGCCGCATCTCGGTCGACGAGATGGTGGGCGAGGAGGGCATCCACGCGGCGGAAGCGCAGGACATCATCGGACACCTGGCCGAACTCCCCGACCTCTGGGACCTGACACTGTCCGGCTGGGAGTACGACAGCCAGACCTCGCGCTTTGCCGAAGAAGGTTATCAGTTGCCCTTCATCCGCGGCATCAAGCAATTGACCACCAAGCC
The DNA here is from genome assembly GCA_947475225.1 of Bradyrhizobiaceae bacterium. Classification (GTDB taxonomy): domain Bacteria; phylum Pseudomonadota; class Alphaproteobacteria; order Rhizobiales; family Aestuariivirgaceae; genus Aestuariivirga. The sequence continues at coordinate 13,477 of CANJMQ010000006.1, read as the reverse complement.
TGTCGTCAGCGTTGGTCGCTACACCTCGCCGGACCTGATGGTGAAACTCGTCCGCGATGGCGTGATGGACCTGATCGGCGCGGCGCGGCCGTCCATCGCCGATCCCTACCTGCCGAAGAAAATCGAGGAAGGCCGCATCGAGGACATTCGCGAATGCATCGGCTGCAACATGTGCGTGGCGGGCGACTTCACCATGACGCCCAGCCGCTGCACGCAGAACCCGTCCTTCGGTGATGAATGGCGGCGCGGCTGGCACCCGGAGACAATCCGCAGCGTGAAGAAGGACGCCAAGGTGCTGGTTGTGGGCGCAGGCCCCGCCGGGCTCGAGGCAGCGATGATGCTCGGCCGCCGCGGCGTGGAGGTGGCGCTGGCCGAGAAGGGCGAGCCCGGTGGGCGCGTGCTGCGCGAGGCGAAGCTGCCCGGCCTTTCCGCATGGAAGCGCGTGACGGATTACCGGCTGGGACAGTTGCAGCGCGCCACCAACGTGACGCTCTACCGCGACAGCGCGCTGACGGCGGATGACATCATGGGCTTCGGCTTCGAGCACGTGGCGGTGGCCACCGGCTCTGGCTGGCGGTCCGATGGTGTCGGGCGGCGCCTGTTGCGGCCTGCGCCACTTCCGGGCGCGGATGTGCTGTCACCCGACGACCTGATGGCCGGCATGCGCCCGAAAAACCGCAGCGTCGTGATCTTCGATGACGACCATTATTACATGGGCGGCGTGCTGGCCGAACTTCTGGTGAAGGAAGGCTTCGAGGTGTCGGTGGTCACGCCCGCCGCGGAAGTCTCCACCTGGATGCGCATGACCATGGAGCAACTCTTCGTACAGCACCGGCTGGTGAACCTTGGGGTGAAGATCATCTCGCATCACTATCTGGTTGGTGCCGATGGCCCGCTTGTTACCTATGCCTGCGGCTTCACCGGCAAGGAGACGACGATCGACGGCTGTTCGGTGGTGCCCGTGACGGCGCGGTTGCCGCACAATTCGGTGGGCCGAGAACTGTTGGCGCGGCGGGGAGAATGGGCGGCGGCAGGCATCAGGTCCGTCACCCTCGTCGGTGATGCGCTGGCGCCCGGCACGATTGCCGCAGCCGTGTGGTCCGGGCGGCGCTATGCCGAGGAGTTTGACGCGGATGAAGGCCCGGTCGCCAAGGACATGCGGCGCGAGGTGACGGGGCTGGCCGCCGGCCCGTTCTACTGGGAAGGCGAGGGCGCTGCGGCGAAATGATCCTGCCGCGCGGCGCGCATCTCCGGTAGAACGGACGTCAAGAGAGTGATGATCAGGAAGGACGGCGACATGGCGGTCGACAGGGTCGAGACCCTTATCATCGGCGCTGGCCAGGCAGGCCTCGCGGTGAGCAGGCATCTGGGCAAGCGCGGCAAGGAGCACCTCGTCATCGAGCGCCGGCGCATCGCCGAGCGCTGGCGCGCCGAACGCTGGGACTCGCTCGTCGCCAACGGCCCGGCCTGGCATGATCGCTTCCCCGACCTCGAATTCAAGTGCGACGGCGATGCCTTCGCGACGCGTGACGAGATCGTGCAGTACCTCGAGGACTATGCGAGGCAGAACACGTCACCGGTGCGCACGGGCGTGGAGGTGACGGCGCTGCACCGCAATTCCGATGGCACGTTCCGCGCCGAAACGGCGCAGGGCGTGATCGAGGCGAAAAACGTGGTGGCCGCGACCGGCCCGTTCCAGAAGCCGATCATGCCGGTGATGGTGCCGGAGTCATCTGGCATCTGCCAGGTCCATTCGGCCGATTACCGCAACCCGGCGCAGCTGCCGGACGGTGCGGTGCTGGTGGTCGGCGCGGGCTCGTCGGGTGCGCAGATCGCCGGTGAGCTGCAGCGGGCGGGCCGCAAGGTCTATCTCTCCGTCGGGCCGCATGACCGGCCGCCGCGCGCCTATCGCGGCAAGGACTTCGTGTGGTGGCTGGGTGCGCTGGGCAAGTGGAATGCCAAGACCATGGCACCCGGCATGGAGCATGTGACCATCGCGGTGAGCGGCGCCTATGGCGGCCACACCGTGGACTTCCGCCGCCTCGCGCATAGCTGCATCACGCTGGTTGGCCGCACCGATGGATTTGCCGACGGCCAGATGACATTCGTGGGCGACCTCAAGGCCAACATCGAGCGCGGGGATGCGAATTACCTCTCGGTGCTGGACGAGGCCGACGCCCACATTGTGGCCAACACTCTCGATTTTCCGCCGGAACCCGATGCCCGCAAGCTGGAGCCGATGCCGGACTGCGCGCTGCACCCGATCCTGTCGCTTGACCTCAAACAGGCGGGCATCACCTCGATCATCTGGTCGACGGGTTATGCGCTGGACTTCGGCTGGATCAAGTTCGACGCCTTCGACGAGAAGGGCCGCCCGGCCCATGAGCGCGGCGTTTCCACCAAGGTTCCGGGGCTGTATTTCCTCGGCCTGCCGTGGCTGTCGCGCCGCGCCTCAGCCTTCATCTGGGGCGTGTGGGTTGATGCCGAGTACGTCGCCGGGCAGATCGCCGCGCACTAGCTAGCCAACGCCAAGCCGTGGTGATGCGCCGTCCCCACGACACCACGGGCCTGTTGAACACCATCGGCCGGCTGCGGTTGAACGAGACCAGGCAACAGCTGCACGTGCTGAGCGACGAGGAGCCCATTGCCGCCCAGACCTTCGAGCGCCCGCCAGGACATGGGCCGCATGGCCTATGACAGAGCTGTCGTCCGCAAGAGTGGAGCAGCCTTCCGCGAGACGCGTGCGCCGTGACAGCGAACGAATTATTTCCGCCTTTGATCATCCATCAGGTCGCGAAGTCGCGAATTTGGCGTGCGGGCATCTTTTAGCCTTACGCTGCGTTTCGCCCGCAAATTGCTCCACAGTACCAGAACGGCGACAACAAAGCTCAATAAGAGGATCATTTTCAGTGCATCGGAAAGAAGCAATATCCCCTGGTCATTCATGACTTAACGTCCGGCGCATGCTCCACGATACATGACCTGAGCATCGCCCTGTTGTAAACAAAGCAGGGTGCAAGCATGATGCCGCCGACAAATTGTCTTTTTTCTAGCATAACGCCCGATTATGTCGTGCCGCTGGGGATGCGGCGCTTCTTCATGATGCTCGCCGCGACGTTGTTGAAGATCGAAACGAGGTCGGTGAAGTTCGGGTTCGCGGTAGACGCGCACTTGGTGTTGCCATCCGTCGAGTAGAACCTGGAAGCATCGGACGCGATGGCGATCATGGTGGCGCAAGCCGTCGTGTCATATTTGCTCAGATCGTAAGTTTCGGTCTTGACGCTTGTAGGAGACGTCACTGTCGTCGTGCAGGTGCCAGAGGTGCTGCCATTGCTCTTGGTGCAGGTGGTCGCAATAGTCCCGCCCAATACCGTAAGCGCTGTCTGGGTCGTTCCCGATGCAGCGTTGACCGTCCAGGCGGCTGTATTTGCCTGTGAAGCAACGGACTGGCACTTGTTGCTGGCGGTGCAGGACCTCGAGCTGACGTTCACTGTCGCGGGCTTGGTTGTAACGGGGGTAACGGGCCTGTCGCTTTGGCAGGAGCCCTTCGCAGCGTAGGGCGCCGAAAAGGCAACTGAATAGACCCATGTTCCATCAGCGGCAGCCGTATCGGCAGCCGCGACGGCCCCCTGGCACTGGTCCGCCTGACTTGGCACGTCGATCGACCAGCCCGGATCGGTGGAGGGCGGTGCGTTGCTTCCCGCGAGGAAGGGATCGTTGGTGGCGGCCGTATCGACGTTCGCGTTGGCATCGCCGTCACTGAGGATGATCATGACGTTCCGCCGCTGGGGCTGGCCTTTCGCGACCAGCGCCACATTTGCAGCCAGCAGATCATTCCGCGCCTGCGCGATGGCGTCGGCGATGGATGTCCCCTGGCCACCAAGTTGGCTCAGATTGAGCCCATTGCAAATCGTGGAGTCTGTGGCTGTGGAGGTCGATGCGGTCTTGCCGAGCGCAAGCACCATCGGGCTGGTGATATCCAGGCCGCCCGTGGGTGGGCTGCCCTTGTCCGCCGAAAAGGAGGTCGTGAAACCCACCATCTGGTAATTCGGAGACGCTCCCGTCTTGTAGGAAACTGAAGTCTTAACGCCGTTGTTCCCGCTGGCGCAGGTAAAGGTCTTCAGGCTGTTCGCGTCGTACGAGGGATAGGTGTAGAGCGCCACCTGGTCGACCGATGCCCAGAGCTTCGTCAGCAGCGTTTTCGCCGCCAGGCTGGCGCACTGGATCTTGGTCGGATTGGAGAGCGAGCCGCACGAGGTTCCGAGTAGGTTATTCATCGAACCGGTGGCGTCGAGGATGATGGCGATGTTCATCGGAGGCGGAGAAGATCCGCCACCAGACACCATCGAGTTCGCGGAAAGCGATATCGTTTTAAAGCCAAGGGCGGTTGCGAAGAATAGCGGGGTCGTTGCGGTGACTGTGACCTTCAGGGTGTTCCCGCTGCTCGTGCTCTGGCATGTCAGCCCCATCGTCTTAATGGTGTTGAGGCATTTGACTTCTGGCGTGACTGTCACGGTGGTTGAGTTCCCACCGTTCCAATTCGAAGGCACGTTGAGGGCGGCATACTGATTAGCAAGCAGCACAACGTTGGGTGCGGTGTCTGTGTAGAGTTTCGATGCACCCGCCAGTGCTGACATATCAGCAATGGTCTGCAGGCGTGTCTTCACATACCAAACATAGCCCATGTCAACCGCCAGCGACGTAATGGCCAGCAATGTGGGTATGGCGATGGTAACGTATAACAGTGCGGCACCGCCGTCATCACTGCGGAAGCCGAGCAGCTTCTTGCGCATCCAATTTATCATTCGACCAGTCCGCTCGCTGTGATTCTGATTGGGCAGGGGCTTGCCATGCTTGGGATGAATGTCGTTGTACAAGCGTAGTTCAGGGCGACGGTGGCTTGTTTTCCTGCAGCAGCATCCAGAAGGGTCTGGCAGTTTGGGCTTGTGCTGTCAGTGCAGGCCTTTAATACGTTGGAAGAATTAGCCACCGACACAGTAATCTGGTTGGCCGTCACCGAGAGATTGGGGGCCCAAGTGGCATATTGCGACAGAACGCCTGCATATGGATTGGCGAAACCCCGGCTGACGATCAGCTGGCGGACCGCTGAACCGTTTGCTGTCGACAGCGTGTGATATTGATAGAGGGTTACGCCGTAATCAGCTATGCCGGCGACCAAAAGCACAACGAGTGGCATAACAAGTGCGGCCTCAAGCAGCACGGAGCCACGCGTGTCGTCCCTGAGGCGACCGACGATCCGTCTCTTCCTAGCAGCCATGATGTTGTTGTTCCGCTTGGTCAGTCATTGATAAGTTGTTTGTAAATAACGTAAGAACCTGTTTTGGCTCATAAATTCAAACGATTTCAGCAGGAGCATTATCCATGACTGACTAACAAGTCAATTAAATTTCTATCATGATATATGCAGTATAAATACTGTGTTTGTGTTCACACGTGCAGTGCATGCAATCAAAGGTACAATTGCTCCGTCCATTCTGAACATGAAACAAAGCCGCATTTGCGTTCATTCAGCTGTGACAACCGAAGCGGGTAAAAAAATAGAACGTCCGCGGTCTTCCTGTGATCTTTGATGCCAGCAAGCGGATGCTGAACCACCCGGAGAAGATCAATCATGGCCAAGTGCCGGGCAGTTCCGATCCGGACTGCGTGATGCGGCCGGGGTCCGGCAGCGGCGGGGCTGATGCAGGGGCCGCTATTTCCTGTAGAGCAGGGGGTTCTGGTATTTCTGCCGGAAGGCCAGCGGGTCCTTTGGCTTCATCGTCATGGTCAGTTCGAACAGCCACTCCATGTCGCCGCCGACTTTGCCATCCGGCCGGGCAACGGGCAGCTTCAGTCCGATCTTCGCACCGGGCCGCGGGTCGCTGGCGGCGGTCAGCTGCTCGACGAGCGAGCTTGCGGCGGCATGGATCTGCTCGCGGTCCTCGAGTTCCAGCTGGGGCACATTGACGGAGCGGCGGAACACCCCGGCATACTCCTGGTAGAATTGTGCAATCAGCCGCAGCTTGCGGATCGACTTCACCGGAAAGAAGGTGGTGCGCAGGTCGTCGCCGTGCGGGATTGAGGCAAAGGCCGTGGGCGGGATGAATTCAACGGTGCACCCGAAATCCAGGAGCCGGGCATAGAGCTCGGTGTCTTCCATGCCATAGTTCTTCAACAGTTCGTCATAGCCGCCAACCGCCTCGAACTTGGCGCGTGGCACGATGCACGTGCCGCGCAGGTCGTCGCCGAGGTCGGTGGCGTCGATCGTCGCAAAGGTATCGGGCGTGATGACGGCGTTGATGTCGTCCATTGCCCCCGGCTGCACCTTGATGTCGGCATCGACAAACAGCAGGTAGTCGGCCGCGCTGTCGCGCGCCGCGATGTTCCGAGCCCGCGAGGGGTTGAAGCCAGCGTCGTCGTCGACCCTCACCACCCGCACCTGGGAGAAGTTTGCCGCAACCCAGTCGCCGCTGCGGTCGGGGCAGCCATAGTCAACGACGGTCACCTCGGTGTCCGACAGTTGGCAGAACAGCGGCAGCGTCTGCCTGAGGTGCATCAGCCGCCCCTTGCAGGTCACGATCAGGCTGAACTTCTGCAATTGCCGTCGCTCCAGGAAAATCGATGGGCCATAGCTTCCGCCGGACGGGAGCCAGCGGCCACTGGTGCCGGCTAAGGGACTCGAACCCCTGACCCCCTGATTACAAAAAAGGGAGAGAGGCGTTTTTGGACCTCTCGCCGCGAGCGGGTTGCTCGCTTGAAATAGCGTAGCCCGTTCAAGTCGGTATCACAAAGGGAAAATCTGAATACTGGAAATACAAAGGCTTACGGTCAGACTGTACCAAAATCAGGGTTGCCGGACGCCGTGTCCTCTGGTATCCAGATGTCTCCCTAAAACTCTCGCCGAACTCCCGATCTGTGCCAAAAATGTGCCGAGGAGGTGGTTTTTGGCACAATCAACGGAGAACAGCGTGGGCAAGGCGGCGACGGCTCAGGTAACCATGAACCGGCCTCTCGATATGCGAGGCATGGCGGCCAAGATCGCCAACGCGGCCCCGAGCGATGCCTCGTACGAAATCCCGATGGGTGGCGGGCTTATTTGCCGGGTAAACCAAGGCAAGAAGAGCTTTTCGCTGCGAATCAGGGTTGATGGCAAGTTGCGCCGTTTCAAGATTGGAAATTTCGGCACCCTCGGTTCGGGCGTGACTGTCGCCGAGGCCTACCGGATGGCTGAAGAGATTAGGGCGCAGGTCTCCCGTGGCGAAGACCCGGAGACGCAGGCCTACCGGCAGGAGATCGTCGACGACCGCCCAGCCAACATCAGGGATGCCGCCGAGCGGTTCATCTCCGAATATGTGTCAGTGAAGCTGCGCCCTTCCACCGCCACCGAGATGTCCCGTCTTCTGCGCAATGAGGTCATCCCCAAGGTTGGCTTCCTGCGCATGAACGACTTGCGCAAGGACGACCTGCAGGCGCTGGTGAACAAGAAATACCGGGACGCCGTCAAGAGGGGAGGCCGTGGCACGATTGCCAACCGCCTCGCTTCGGCGATCTCCTCCATGCTGACCTATGCAAGCAGGGAGCTTTGGATTTCGGAACGCATCGAACTGACCGGCCCAGCCGACGCCTCTGACCGAGAGCGGGTGCTGACAGACGGGGAACTGGGACAGGCCTACAATGCCCTGTGGAAGTCCCTACAGGGCGGTTCCCACATCAACCCGGTCTACGCGCAGGTCTTGTGCGCTCTGGCCCTCACGGGCGCTCGCAGCAGCGATATCACGCGCCTTCGGCGCAACGACATAGACCTCGACGGCAGGGTGATCCTGATCCGCGAGGGTAAGACCCGCTCGTCGCGCCGTAGCCTTCCAGCCCCGCCGGAGTTGTGGAGCATTATTTCCGCCGCCGTTCAAGCTGCGGAGGGCAGGGACGGTCTGCTGTTCCCCGCGCCGCGCTCGGGCAAGCAGATCAGCCACCAAGACGTCGCCAAGCTGTGCCGCAAGCTCGTGGAGGCAATGGATGTTGAGCGGTTCACGCCCCACGATTTAAGGCGGACTGCCGTCAGCACGATGTCGGAAGCGCGTGTGCCCGAAGAAATCCGGCGGCGGGTAACTGGACACCAAGCCAAGGACGTACACGGTCGCATCTATGATCAGGCCGAACGGCTCGAAGAAGTCAGGAAGGCGCTGGAGGCCATCGAGGCCCGAGTGCTCAGGTGCGCGGAATTTCATGCAGGACGGGCTGATGGCTGATCTTCGGCCAATTTTGTTCTTCGCGCTTTCCGAGTCGCCTGACGACTTGAAGAGGCGTCTGGTCGAGGTACTGCAGGATGAAAGCCGACACCTCAGTCCTGAAATTCGCCGCGGGCTGGTGAAAATGCTTCAGGACGGCTTGGGCGGCTTCAGGCTGGAGATCAAGGGGACGAAGCGGGCCCGGCCGATTAGGGACACACTACGCAACGTCGCTGTCTTTGAGGCCATTGACGAGGCGCGTGACCGCGAGAGGGTTGGCGAGTCGATGAAAGGACACCTCTCGGAGGCGCAGTGGGACGATATCGTCAGTGGGGTAATCAGTCGCCACAACGCCGCGTGCAAGCCCGATGAACGATGGCAACCGCTCAACAACCAAAAGGCGCGCGAGCAGGCATGCCGCCGTGGCCGGGACGCTTGGGAAATGTATGTTGAACTTCAGTACCAGAATGATCGCGAGGCTGATGACGAGCGGAACGCGAAGGCTGAAAAATAAGCCGCCTACAAAAGTAGGCCCATTTCTGTAGGTGGCGCTGGGAGACGAAGCGATACAAATAGACAGTCGGCAGAACAACAGGAGCCGACAGTGAAAAACAAGAGCCAATACCCAGAGCAGACAACATCAGTTGTCGGATTTATCTTCGCGAAGGCCCTCTACTCCTCGGAAGAGACGATAGCCCTTTTGGGCATCTCCCGCCCCACGTTGTACCGCGAGGTTCAAAAAGGCGAACTTAAACTGCGCAAGATCGGGCGGCGGTCAGTCTTCCATGCGGATGACATCGTCGCTTACGTGAATGCCCTGCCATACTTCGGCAGCGCGCTCAAAAGGGTCGCGTCATGACCAGCCGCGCGGAACGCCGCGCCCAGCAGCGCGAATTGGATGCGGCCAGCGACCGCTTCGACAAACACGGTTGCAGCCGGTGCGGTTCGAAGCCCTACCACGGGTGCGCCTACCTGCTGATGCCGCGAGAAGTCGCGTGCCAGTCATGCCTCCGCCTCAACGATCAACCAAAAGCGGTCATCGCCATACACAAGCAGCCGCCGGGCAAGGCGGACGACAAGGCATTCTTCGAAGCGCACCCCGGCGCGATATTCCGTATCCGGGCTCCATTTCCCGGCGAGATCGAGGAGCTACACGCCCGCAACTTTGCGCTGGCGGCGATGATGGGTGGAACCTTTCAGAGGGGCGACGGGGACACGATTGTCACCGTCCAGAAAAGGCCCGGCGTTCGCTCACGGTTCGTCATGTCATTAGCAGGGTTGCCGCCGGAAGATCGCGAAAAGCACGTAGCTCAATTCGCGTGCGGCCAGCGCGCCGCGCTCGGATATTCGACCACCCTCTTTGAAAAAATGCCGGCGAAAGAAAGGGCGATCATCGACCACGCATCGACGGCTTTGTCGATGGACAGACTGCTCTGCAACGGGCGTCTGCTGGAAGGCCTTGAAGCGCAGGGCGCGGCCATGAACGAAGCACGCGACGCCACCAAACAGTAAAAAAACCCGGCCCGCTCTTGCATGAACGGACCGGTGCTTTGACATCCCTCTAACACGGATTTCATAGCATTTTTGACGTTTTCTAGCAAGCGGCGGGTCCAGCGGAAGCAAGGATTTCGCCTTGGACAACGACCTCTCCGACATTAAGACAGCCTTGGTTGCTCGCGCGCATGACCTTGCCTGTGAGTTTCTTGGGCCGCCCAATAAACACCTATCCAACCGGCGTGACGCACGCTGGGGCAAGAAAGGGAGCCTGTCCCTTTCCCTGCAGGGGAAGAAGGCCGGGCAATGGTACGATCATGAACTGGGAGAGGGGGGCAGCCTTCTTGACCTGATCATGCGTGAACAGCGCATGTCGTTTCCTGAAGCCCTGCGCTGGGCCCGCCAGTGGCTCGGCATGCCGGAAGGCCAGAAGGCAAGCTCAAAGGCGAATGAGTCTCATGAAGGCCGGGCAGAAGAGAAAGCGCCGGATGATGACCAAGACGTCAGGTCGAAGAATGCGCGGCGGCTGTGGGACCTGAGCACATCGATAGTCGGAACACCGGCGGAACAGTACCTGCGCGGCCGGGGAATCGACTTCTCAGCGTCAGGTTATCCCCAATGGTTGCGCTGGCATGCGCCGACCGGTCAGCTTGTGGCAGCCGTGACAGGCCCGGACGATGTCGTGAGGGCCGTGCAGCGCATAGGCCTGACCAAGGATGGCAATGCCAAGATCGACCCCAATGGACGCAAGCTCAAGCTCTCCCTTGGCCCCATTAAGGGAGGGGCCGTAAGTTTCGGGAGCGAACGTTCCGACGGCCCACTGCTGGTCGCCGAAGGCGTTGAGACGGCATTGTCGCTTTGGATTTCGACCGGATACGAGACATGGGCAGTGCTTGGTGTGGTCGCGAATGCGGATCTCTCTGCCATCGCTCTGGACCGCAGCATTGTGCTGTGCCCCGACGACGATCCACGCAATGGCCAAACCGTCAAGGCGTTCCGGTCGGCTATACTTCGCTGGCGTCAGGAGGGCCGGAAGGTTGTGCAGGCAACTCCGTTCGAGTTGCTGCGGCATGACAAGGCCGACATGAACGACGCCCTTCAGCAGCATGGCGCAGAGCATGTTCGGAGGCGTGTGGAGGCGGCCCTTGAAGCTTCTGATCATCCGGCACGGGGTGGACCAGCACGCCCCATTGGGCAGGTCCGTGAAGTCCTCAGGCAGGCAGTTGATGCCGCATGCAGCAGGATTGTCTGCTGGGTAGCGAAGTGATGGCGCGCCTCATTGACCTGTACCCTCCCCAGCTTGGGATCCGCGTCGATGTCGGTGGTGGAAAGACACACGCTTGCATTGGCGCGATCTTTGACCACATGCCACCAAAGGAGCCCCAGGCTCAAGCAGACAACGACGTTGAGGCCGGATGCGTCGTGATCTCGGTCCCCACGCTGAAGTTGGCCGACGAACTGGCGCAGCGCATAGCAGGAGAGGCTATAGAGAGAGGGCGCACAGACTTGCGCATAGGTGTCTGGCGGGGTCGAGAGGCGGATGACCCAAATGTAGAAGGTCGGAAGATGTGCTTGAATCTTCGGCCCGTTCAGGCGGCGGTGTCGGCTGGCCACAATGTCGAGTCCAGCTGTTGCGCGACCACCCTCACTACTTCACAAGGGAAACGCAAGCTGTACTGCAAGCATTACAGCAAGTGTGGCTACCAGAAGCAGAAGAAATTTGTTGCCGATATCTGGATTGTCACACACGCCATGCTCTTCATAAAGCGGCCAAAAGCGATTTCCCAGCCACGGTTCCTGATCATCGATGAATCTTTCTTGGGGACATCGCTGCGTGGCGTGAACGTGAAGCAGAAAATCACTATCCCGCTGTCTGACATCCGGTCCCAGCCCGTGGCGCGTCGCCGGAAGAAGGATGGCAGCATTTCCATGTCCATTTCTGATACAGCCGACCTTGTCGCGCAATTGGTGCCTCTGCGCGAGAAATTGGCCAAGGCAATCGAACTGAATGGCATTGGGCCCATGAAGTCGTCATCGTTGGAAGCTGCTGACCTAGGCCGCGACGACTGTTTGGAAGCTTACCATCTGGAACGGAAGCGCAAGAAACTGCAGCTAATCCTTCCCGGTATGAGCGGGGCGGAAGCCGACGCGCTTGCTGACGCTGTAGGGGTTCATAACAAGAGCATCGACCTGATGTGCGTGGTGTGGTCTGAGCTTGCGCTCGGTTCGTGCGCGGGTGCGTGGATGTCGGGCCGAGTGTGCATTGAAGGGCCCGTGGACGAAAGCGATGCATCAGGTTCAGTCGTCAGGCTTCAGTGGGCGGAACCACTCCATGAAAGCTGGCGGTCCGGAATCATTCACATCGATGCCACATTGAGACTGGAGCTCGTGTCCAGCTTGCTGCCGTTCCTTCGGGTCGTCGAAGACCTTCGGATCGAGACCCCGCACCAGCGCGTCATTGCCGTAACCGGCAAGTCCTTCTCGGATTCCGCCCTGAAAAAGGACGGCATGATCAGGGAGGTGTGGCAGCGAATACGGATGGTAGCTTGCCTTGCTGCCGGGTCAACGCTCGCCATAGTGCCGAAGTTCTTGGAGGACGGGATCCTGAAGGACTACGGTCCGTTGCCCGCGCACATCTCACTCGCCCACCATGGGGCAATCACGGGGTTGGATGCCTACGGCAATGTAGGCCTCTTGATCGTCGTAGGGCGTTCGCTGCCATCGCCGAACGATGCCGCCCTCATCGCAGGCGCGCTGTCGGGTGACTACGTCCAGCCGCTGCCGGAAGGGGGGTGGTACGACGCCGAGGTCGTCACGCTTTCCGACAAGCAGGGCATGGTGGTCTCGATGGTCCGCGAAACCCATCCCCATCCGCTGGCAGAGCAGGTACGGGCCAGAATCTGCGATGACGGCCTGATTCAGGCCATTGGGCGCGGGCGGGGCGTCAACCGGACAGCCGACAATCCGCTCAGGGTCGAACTGTGGGGTGAGGCCGTGCCGCCGGTCGAGGTGGATGAGTTCAGGCCTTTCCATTGGCTGTCGAAGGACGAAATTGCCCTCGGCAATGGCATCTGGGTCGAGAGCGCCGCGGACCTGAGCGCCCTCTGGCCGGAACTCGGCTCGGAAAAGGCCATCCATAGCGCCCGAGAGGAGAGGACATCCCCTTTCCCGTATATATATACTCATACCACAAAGGGGATGTCCTCTGGTCGTGAGGGCTTGGCCGCTGCGGCACTTTCCGTTGTCAGGGCGGCTCCTCATCTTCGCGGTGCCGAATACCGGAAGGCTGGCCCCGGCACGAAGCTTAAGCTCGTTGTATGGGATGCGAGGCTGGTCCCCGACGTCCGGGCGGTACTCGAGAAAAAGCTTGGGACGCTGGCCAGCCTCGAGATGCTGAATGAAGTTTAGTGACGCGCGCGGGCCTCGTCGGCGGCCACAATGCAATGGTGCGCGGCCCGCACCGCCGGTGGCCAGCATGCGGAACAGCTGAATCTCGGCAACCGCGTGGCTGGTCCGGCTGGACCTTCATCGAATTTTCTAACGCCTCTGTGCGCGCGTCATGGGGTTCCGGCTGGGATGCCTGCCACCTACGGACCTCAAGGGGCGGCAGGGAACAGCGCCTTGTTTACCCCCCAGCCACCGCCCACCGAACGCCGTCCAGCGCCTTCGTAGGTCCATGTACGGCCATCTGGCAGCAAGCAGGGCCTCGGGGCCTGATTTGCACCGGTGCAGGGCAGCCGTGAGATTTGGACGTAGAC
>CANJMQ010000005.1 GCA_947475225.1 Bradyrhizobiaceae bacterium | reverse complement strand
TTGCCAGCCATCAAACCCTTGTTATCGCTCATGATTGACCGTCCAGAAAACAGGTGGGCCGGGCGTTCCCCGGCGGTCGGTTAATTGACACAAAGCCGGGGGGAGGTCCACTGGAAAGAAAACACGCAAGGAGCGAGGGGCGGACCTCAGGGGGCGGGCCTGGGACATGGCAGATGGTCTGCGGCGAAGGTTGATCCGTAGCCCGCACGGGTGGCATAACCACATAAGAAATCAGGACTTGCACATGGCATTGAGCGACATCTCCAAGCTGACGGCCTCCGCCGGCTTCACCGACAGGAATGACCCCTTCAACCTGTTCGGGGAATGGCTGAAGGAGGCGGAAGCCTCCGAGCCCAACGACCCCAACGCCATGGCGCTGGCCACGGTTGACGAGGAGGGGTTGCCCAACGTCCGCATGGTGCTGCTGAAGGGCTATGACGAGCGCGGCTTCGTCTTCTACACCAATTTCCAGAGCCAGAAGGGTCAGGAGATCCTCGGCACCATGAAGGCGGCCCTCGTCTTCCACTGGAAGTCGCTGCGCCGGCAGGTGCGGGTGCGCGGCATCGTCGAGGAGGTCTCCAAGGCCGAGGCGGATGACTATTTCGCCTCGCGGCCCCGCGACAGCCGCATCGGCGCCTGGGCCTCGCAGCAGTCGCGCCCGCTGGAAAGCCGCTTCGCACTTGAAACGGCAGTGGCCGTGAACACCGCGAAATACGCGATCGGCGAGGTGCCGCGGCCTGCCCACTGGTCCGGCTTCCGCATCAAGCCGCTGGCGATCGAGTTCTGGCACGACCGGCCGTTCCGTCTGCATGACCGCGTGGTATTCCGCCGCCCGGATGACAACGCTCAATGGTCCAAGGCGAGGCTTTATCCGTGAACGCGACACCCGATGCCGACCGCAAGACACTGATCCTCACCGGCGCCTCGCGCGGCATCGGGCACGCCACGGTGAAGCGCTTCTCGACGGCAGGGTGGCGCGTCATCACCTGCTCGCGCCAGCCCTTCTCCGAGGACTGCCCGTGGGACGCTGGGCCCGAAGACCACATCGTGGTTGACCTCGCCTCCTCCGAGGACACCCACAAGGCCATCGCGCAGATGAAGGAGAAGCTGAAAGCGCAAGGCTCCAGGCTTCATGCGCTGGTCAACAACGCGGCGATCAGCCCGAAGAAGCCGGGAGGCGCTCGCCTCAACACGCTCGAGACTTCGGAGCATGACTGGAAGACGGTGTTCCAGATCAACTTCTTCGCGCCCGTCATGCTGGCGCGCGGGCTGATGGATGAACTCGTCGCCGCCAAGGGTGCGGTGGTGAACGTCACCTCGATTGCAGGCTCTCGCGTGCACCCTTTCGCGGGTGCTGCCTACTCCACGTCGAAGGCCGCCCTCGCCTCGCTGACGCGCGAGATGGCGGGGGATTTCGGGCCCTTTGGCGTGCGCGTCAACGCGATCTCGCCGGGCGAGATCGAAACCTCCATCCTGTCACCCGGCACGGAAAAACTGGTGGCGCAGATTCCGCAGCGCCGCCTCGGCCAGCCGGAAGAAGTGGCCAAGGCGATCTATTTCCTGTGCACCGACCAGTCGTCCTATGTGACGGGTGCGGAACTGCACATCAACGGCGGGCAGCATGTCTAACGACAGGTTGCGTCCCGAAACCGTCGCGGCGCATGCGCTGCGCGCCGTGCACGAGGCGACGGGGGCCGTGGTGCCGCCGATCTATCTTTCCTCCACCTATGCCCGCGACGAGAACTACCAGCCGAAGCTGAAGGAAAACTATGTCCGCAGCGGCAATCCGACGCTGTGGCAGACGGAGGAGACCATTGCGGCCTTGGAGCGCGGGACCTCGGCGCTGCTCTTCGCGTCCGGCATGGCGGCGATCACCATCCTGCTGGAGACGGTGCCGCACGGCGCCCATGTGGTGGCCCCTGACGTGATGTATTACGGCACGCGCGACTGGATGAAGCGGCTGGAAGGGCTGGGGCGGATTTCGTTGACGCTGTTCGACCCGAAGCAGGAGGGTGCTCTCGAAAAGGCGCTGATCAAGGGCAAGACTGATCTGGTGTGGATCGAGACGCCGCTCAATCCCACCTGGGACCTGATCGACATCGAGGCGGCGGCCAATGCGGCGCATGCGGCGGGCGCCATTCTCGCGGTGGATGCGACGGCCACGGGTGCCGTCACCACGCAGCCGCTGAAGCTGGGTGCCGATATCGTGTTTCATTCGGCGACCAAATATCTCAACGGCCATTCCGACGTTCTTGCGGGCGTTCTGGTGACGCGGGAAGAGAACCAGCGCTGGGCGGATGTGGGCATGCTGCGCACCAAGATGGGTGCGCCGCTGCCGCCGCTCGAATGTTTCCTGCTGATGCGGGGCATGCGCACGGTGTTCGTGCGCTACCGCCAGTGCTCGATCAATGCGATGGCGATTGCCCGTCATTTCGAAGGCCACCCGAAGGTGGAGCGCGTGCTCTATCCGGGGCTTGCCTCGCACCACGGCCACGCCATCGCGGCGCGCCAGATGCGTGATGGCTTCGGGGGCATGATGTCTCTGCTGGTGAAGGGCGGCTTCGCCGATGCGCAGAAGCTGTGCACCAGGCTCAAGGTGATCGTGCCGGCGACTTCGCTCGGCGGTGTGGAGAGCCTGGCCGAGCACCGCAAGGCGGTTGAGGGGCCGACGAGCCCGGTGCCGGACAATCTGGTGCGGCTGTCAATCGGCATCGAGCATGCGGATGATCTGATTGCGGATCTGGAGCAGGCGCTGGCTGCGCTTTAGGACCGACATCCCGGCGAGAGCCGGGATCCAGCTTTCCGCGTTGTTGATGCCCAAAGCTGGGCCCCGGCTTTCGCCGGGGTGACGGCGACTATGTGGTGTTAAACCGCCTTGGCGTGCCGGTTGGGTGCGGCCACGAAATGCGCGTCGAAGGCCGCTGCCACGGTGCGCAGGAACAGGCGGTGCTTCGCAGGCACGCTGACGCGGCTGTCCTTCACCTCGGCGATGCCGGCGAAGATGGCCGGTTCGAGTTTTTCGGCAACATCATCGAAGATCGATGGGTCGAAGCCGTGGCGCCGGGCGATCTCGGCGGCGTCGACCGAGAGGTCGCACATCAGGCGTTCGATCACCTGCGCGCGCATGCGGTCTTCCGCGGTGGTGGCAAGCCCGCGGGTGACCGGGCTTTCGTTGCGGTCGATCTTCTGCGACCATTCCAGCGTGTCGCGGGCCGATTGCGCGAAGCCTTCAGGGAATTCACCGATGGCCGAGGCGCCAAACGCCAGCAGCGCGTCCGAAACGTCGGTCGTGTAGCCCTGGAAATTGCGGCGCATGGTGCCGTTGCGGGCGGCGACCGTGAGTTCGTCATGCTCCAGCGCGAAATGGTCGAGCCCGATCGAGGCATAGCCATGGGCGTTCAACTCGCGCTCGATGGTGGTGGCCTGGGCATAGCGGGCGTTGACGCCGGGAAGCTCGGCATCATTGATCATCTTCTGGTGCTTCTTGAACCATGGCACATGGGCATAGCCGAAGACCGAGATGCGGTCCGGCTTCAGCGAGGCGGCCTGCTGGGCGGTTTTGGCGACGCTCTCCACCGTCTGGGCGGGGAGTCCGTACATGAGGTCGAAGTTCACGGAGGTGAAGCCCGCCGCGCGCAGGAATTCAGTGGCGGCCCTGACGAGGCCGAAGGTCTGCAGGCGGTTGATCTTCATCTGCACGGGCGTGGCGAAATCCTGCACGCCAAAGCTGATGCGGTTGAAGCCCATGCCCGCCAGAACCTTGGCGCGCTCACGCGTCAGCGTGCGAGGGTCCGACTCAAGGGCCATCTCGCCGCCTGTGCTCAAGCCGAAGCCCTTGTCGATGGCTTCGACGATCTCGCCGATGTGCAGGTCGTCGAGATAGGTGGGCGTGCCGCCGCCAAAGTGCAGATGCGTGACCTTGCCCTTGGCACCCCGGAACAGGGAAGCCGAGTGCCGGATGTCCTTCACAAGATATTCGACGTAGCGGGCCGCCCTGTCATAGCTGTTGGGCACCGAGGTGTGGCAGCCGCAATACCAGCAGAGCTGGCGGCAGAAAGGGATGTGGACATAGACCGAGAGGGTGGCCTCCGGGTTCAGCGCCACCAGCCAGTCATCCGACGTCTGGCTGGGGAAGGGGGTCTGGAACTGTACCGCTGTCGGATAGCTCGTGTAGCGCGGAACGTCCTGGGTGGCGAAGGGGAGAAGCTGACTGTCCATGGAGGCTGACAGTATGGATTGTGAGGTCGAACTCATTGACCTCGATCAAGCTCCCCGCGGTTTCCTCAGTAGAGGCCCGTCCGGTAGTCCCCCTCGACGCCGGCGTCGATCTGCTGCGCCTCGGCCTCGCCCACCGGGGTGCAGGTCTGCTCCAGAATGATGCGGGCAATCGACGGCAACTGGGTGCGGTCCTGGCGGTAGTCAGCCTCCCACAGCTTCGAGCGCTTCAGCGCCTTGGCGCAGTGCAGGAAGACCTCCTCCACCGCAACGAGGATGCCAACCTTGGGTGGCTTGCCATTGACCGTGCAGTGCTTCAGCAGTTCCTGATCGTCGATCAGGCGGGCCTTGCCGTTGAGGCGCAGCGTGTCCTCGAAGCCGGGGACGAAGAACAGGAGCCCGACATTGGGGTTCGCTGTGACGTTGGCCATGGTGTCCAGCCGGTTGTTGCCCGGACGGTCGGGGATCAGGATCGTCTGGTCATCGATCACATAGACGAAGCCCGGCGGGTCGCCGCGCGGGGAAATATCCGCGCGGCCATTGGCGCCTGCCGTCGAGATGACAAGGAACGGCGACAGTCCGATGAACTGGCGCGAATACTTGTCCAGGGCCGGCCGCGTCTTGGTGATGGCGAGGGGATGGACCTCGCCGAACTTCGCCCTGAGATCTTCCTCGCTGCCGATCATCAGGTCCTCGCGTTCTCTTTGCGCGCCCAGGCTTCCATCTGGTCGAGGCCCTTTTCGAAGATGTCGAACATCTCGTGGATCTCGTCGGTGGTGATGATGAGCGGCGGGCACAGCGCCACCGAGTCCTGGATGTTGCGGACGATGAGGCCCATTTCCTGCAGCGCGTTCACCGTGGCGGCACCCATCGTCTTCTTCGGGTCGAAGGACCGCTTGGTGGCCTTGTCGGCGACGAGCTCAACGGCGCCGATGAGGCCCACGCCGCGCACCTCGCCCACCAGCGGATGGTCGGCCAGCTTGCTGAGGCGCATCTGGAACACGGGGCTCATCTTGGCCGCGTGTTCCATGATCTTGTCGCGCTGGTAGATCTCGATGGTCTTGAGCGAGATGGCGCAGCCGACCGGATGGGCGGTGTAGGTGTAGCCGTGGCCGAAGGTGCCG
This sequence comes from Bradyrhizobiaceae bacterium, assembly GCA_947475225.1. Lineage (GTDB taxonomy): Bacteria > Pseudomonadota > Alphaproteobacteria > Rhizobiales > Aestuariivirgaceae > Aestuariivirga. Next base: position 68,894 of record CANJMQ010000005.1, on the reverse strand, counting down.
AGCTTGCGGCTCTCGTCCAGCATGGCCTGATAGAGGTCTTCCTCCACCGTCAGCGCGGAGAGCGGGAAATAGGCCGAGGTGATGGCCTTTGCCATGGAGATCGAGTCCGGCTTCATGCCGTACGTCGTGCTGCCGAACCAGTTGCCGGTGCGGCCGAAGCCGCAGATCACTTCGTCGGCGATGAAGCGGATGTCGTACTTCGAAAGGATGGTGTTGACCTTTTCCCAGTAGCCCTTGGGCGGCAGCAACACGCCGCCCGCACCCATCAGCGGCTCGCCGATGAAGGCGGCGATGGTGTCCGGACCCTCGCGCAGGATCATGTCCTCGAGGTCCTGTGCCATGCGTGCCGCGAACTGCTCCTCGGTCTCGCCCTCCTGGCCATAGCGGTAGTAATGCGGGCATGAGGTATGCAGCACGTTGGCGATCGGCAGGTCGAAGTCGTTGTGCACCCACGGCAGACCCGTGAGCGAGGCGGACGCAATGGTCACGCCGTGATAGGCGCGCATGCGACTGATGATCTTCTTCTTCTCGCGCTTGCCGCGCGCGTTGTTGTAGTACCACGACAGCTTGATCTGCATGTCGTTGGCCTCGGAACCCGAGGAGCCGAACAGCACCTTGGAGGCCGGGCAGGGAGCGATTTCCTTGAGCTTCTCGGAAAGCTCGATCACGCCGTCATGCGACTTGCCGCCGAAGGAATGGGTGAAGGACACCTTGCGCAGCGCCTCGGCGCCGGCCTCGGCGATTTCCTGGTTGCCATAGCCCAGTGCGGTGCACCACAGTCCGGCCATGCCCTCGATGTAGCGCTTGCCGGTGTCGTCGTAGAGATGGATGCCGCGGCCCTCGTTGAGGATCAGCGGGCCCACTTCACGGTGGCGTGCGAGGTTGGTGTAGGGGTGGATCACCGTCTCGATGTCGCGGACGGCCATGTTGGACAAGGGCATTCGGGTTCCTCCTGGGCTGGAGGGACTATAACAGGGGAATTGGCAATGGGAACAGGGTGAGGGGCGCCGCCTCTCCCTATCTTCGGCATGCCTGATGCTTCCATTCATCATGCCCGGGACACGCCCGCGCATGATGATCCGGAAGGTGAGCCTGACGAATGGAGGAACGGTTCTAGGTCGAACGCAGGCCCTTTTCCTTGGCGTAGGCCAGGCATTCTGCCCACGGACGGATGCCGGCACTGGTGGTGGGCGAGTGGAGTGACGTGGCGGCGGCGGCGTTGCCGAGGTCGAGGCAGCGCTCCAGCGGCCAGTCTTCGTGAAGGCCGAACAGCATGCCGGCATAGAAGGCGTCACCCGCCCCGGTGGCGCCGGCGATCTCGGACTGGTCCACCCGCACCGAGGGGCGCTTCGAGACTTCGCCGTTCCGCGTGACCGCCACCGCCCCGTCCGGGTGGTGGACGCAGGCGAGTTCCGTTACGCCCATGAGCAGAAGCTTGCGGCAGGCTTCCTCTGCGGCGTCCCATGACAGGCGGACGCGGGGGGCGACGTCGACACCGGTGATGCTCGCCGCTTCATAGTCATTGACCACGAAGACGTCGCAGAGTGGCAGGCAGTGCGGCACCAGCTTGCGCAGGTCGCTGGCAGGAACCGGGCAGAGTTCCATGCAGGTCTTCATGCCGCGGTCCTTCGCGGCCCTCAGCAGGGTTTGCCAGCCATCGTTCCTGTCCAGATCCCGCGCCGTGCCGGGACTGCCGAGATAGTAGAGCTTGGCATTGCTGTTCTCGGGCGGCATGAGGTGCTCTACCCGCATCAGGTTGTTGCAACCCAGCTGCGCGAAGAATGTGCGCCGCCCGGTATCCCGGCAGGACATGACATGGGTGTGGCTGGTGACAGCACCGGAGATCACCGACACATGCGAGGTGTCGAGCCCATAGCCACGCGCGCTGGCCAGCATGGTGGCACCATAGACGTCGCTGCCGGAGGTGGCGAGCAGCGTCACCGGAAAATCGGCGCCGAGCTTGAGGAGGCCGGCCGCCGCATTGTGCGGGGGGCCGCCGGCCGCCATTTCGGTGCGGTCGATGAAGGCAAGCGTTTCCTCGGCAGGCCAGTGATCGATGATGTGCACGATGTCGAGCACCATGATCCCGGCTAGCACGATGCCGCTTTTCGTCACTTCTTGTAACCTTCCAGCGCCGGTTCGGTGATCTTCAGGTCGTCCTCAAGCTTGCGCTTGGGCTTCAGGCCCTTCTTGGCGAGGATGGCGTGATAGTGCTTCACCGCCTGCTCGGCCGTGACCTCGGACTCGATCACCGGGCGGAACAGCGCCACGAGGTCGAGCGGGCTTTCGGCGAGGTTGATCTTGCGGCCGAAGAGCGCGACCTTGGCGCCCGACTTCTCGCCCTGGGCGAGCAGCTCGAAACAGTCGCGCGTGGTTCCCGCCGAACCGCCGAGAATGCCGATGACGAGGCCCGGATCATGGCTCGCCAGCTCTTCCATCGCCCTGCGGCCGTTGAACGGCATCTTGAGGAACAGCGGGCGCTCCGCTTTTGCCATGCCGGCCAGCACGCGCATGATCATGTCGTTCACATAGAAGGGCATCTGCTCGGCGGGCAGGTTCTGCGGCGCGTTGGGGTTGAAGATCTCGAGGAAGTGGCGAAACTTGTGCTTTACCGCGTCGTGGCGGAACTCGCGGTAGTGCGCGACCGCTTCGAGATCACGCTCGAGGATGTTGTTGAAGGTCACCGAATAGAGGCCGAGGTCGCAGAACTTCGAGACATAGGCGAGGTTGGCGGTGCGCCAGGGCCGAGACGGCTCCTTGGCGTAGTTGCCGGCGCGCGGGTGCCAGATGTCGGAGGTGTCATTGGCGCGGATGGCGGGCGTGACGCCGGACTTCTCGAACAGGCCTTCCTCGATGAGCAGTTCCAGGTTGGAGACGGCACCGAGCATCACGTCCATCTGCTTCTGCTTGACGATGTCGCGGATGGTCTGGCGGAACTCGGGGATGGAGCGGTGCTTTCCGGACTGGTCGAGATAGTCATGCGCGCCCGTGCCCTTGACGCCGAAGGCATAGTCCGGGTCCTTGGCGTCGGCGAGGATGAAGTCCCTGGGCTTGTATTTTCCGGCAGCGATGGTCTTCAGCTTCTTGTCGAGCGATTTCACGGGGCATTTCCTGCAGGTTGATAGACGGTCACCCCTTCTAACAGCCCCAGTGTCAGGAACAACGGGATTGTGGGGCTTTTCCTTCGGGCCCTGCCGTTGCAGGATGGGCGTCATGACAAATCTCGTGATGATCCCCGCCTTCGGCTGCGATGAACGCCTCTATTCCGAAATCGCCCCATTCCTGCCGTCCAACGTGCTGATTTCGACCGTCATCTGTGATGGCGACAGCATGGCCCGCTGCGTCGAGCAGGTGCTGGCTCAGGCGCCTTTGAAGTTCGTGGTGCTCGGCACCTCGTTCGGCGGCCGGGTGGCGCTGGAAGCAACCCTCGCCGCGCCTGACCGCGTGCAAGGGCTGGTCGTCATCGGCTCCAGCCCCGGCCCGGTGGCTGACCAGGTGGCTGGCCTGCGCCGGTCTGAGCGCCTGCGGGCGGGTGAGGCCGTGCAGGTGGCCACCGAGATGGGCGACAGGATCGCCCACATGGACGGCCCCAACGGCCCTGCCGCCCGGCAGGCCTTCATCGACATGTGCGCAACGCTGGGGCCGGAGGCCCTGACCCGCCAGTCGGACGCACTGGCCAAGCGCAGCGACCTGTGGCAGCGCCTCGGTGAGATCGCCTGCCCGGCGCTGATGCTGTGGGGCGTCCATGACAAGTACTCGCCCGCCGCGGAAGGCCTCAGGATGTCAGCGGCCATACCCAATGGGCGCTATGTGGAACTGGCCGACTGCGGCCATTTTCCGACGCTGGAATATCCCGACGAGACGGCGGCGGCGATTGACCACTGGATGGAAGACGTCGGGCTTTCCCCCAAGCTGTGAGCCAGGCTCGCCGTCGGCGGGCCTGGTCCACGTCACTGACTGCCGGGTACGGGTCCTTCCGACGTGCCGCTGGCATTCTCGATCCACTTCGGAAGTGAGGCCAGCCGCCTCGATGAGGACAGCATGCGAATTTTCCATTCCGAAGATCACCGTGGCCACGCCGGCGCCAAGGAGATGCGCTACGACCAGTTCATCCCCATGTGCGAGAGCCCCGACCGCATGGACACCATCCTCGCGGCGCTGCGCGAGCAGGGCCACAGGGATATTACCGCGGCATCGGCCTTCGACCTCGCACCAGTGCTGCGGATCCATACACCTGGCTTCGTCGAATTCCTGCAGACCTGCTGGCCGCTGTGGGAGGCAGAGTTCGGCCCCAAGGGCTTTGCCACGGCTTACATGTTCGGCATGCGCGGGATGGATCAGGTCCCGAACAAGAGCGTTCACTCGATGCTGTCCTGCTACACCTTCGATGTTTGCGTGCCGTTCGTCGCCGGAACATGGAAGGCCATCAGGTCCGCTGTCGACACCACGCTATCGGCGGCAACGTTCATCGCAGGTGGTGGCGAGGCGGCCTTTGCACTCTGCCGGCCGCCGGGGCACCATGCATCCGCCGATCTGGCGGGCGGATATTGCTATGTCAACAACGCGGCCGTCGCGGCGCAGACGCTGCTGGATGGCGGTTCGGCGCGGATCGCCATTCTCGACATCGACTATCATCACGGCAACGGCACGCAGAGCATCTTCTATGGCCGTGATGACGTACTCTACGCATCGATCCATGCAACACCGGAAAGCGAATATCCGTTTCTTCTCGGCTATGCGCGCGAAACCGGAGCCGGCCCGGGCGAGGGCTTCAATCTCAACCTCCCGCTGCCGCTGCGCACCACCATCACCGCCTATCGTTCCGCCCTGGCCCATGCAATGGAGCGCATTCGGGCCTACGCGCCCGATGTGCTGATCGTCTCGCTCGGCGTGGACAGCTTCGTCGGCGACCCGGTCGGCGGCTTCGCACTCGAGAGCGTGGATTTCCTCACGATTGGCGCCGACATCGCCCGACTTGGCCTGCCGACACTGTTCGTCATGGAGGGCGGTTACGCGATTGCCGAACTGGGGCTCAACACCGCCAACGTGATCACCGGCTTTTCGCAAGCCCGCGGTTAGGACGCCGCCATGGCTGTGGGCCGTTGCGGCTAGCCAAAGCGGTAGCTCGAGGCGGTGACGCCGCCGAACATGTTGTCCTCGTGATAGACCCGCGTCGCCCTGTCGTTTTCCGCTGCACCGACAGCGGCCATGAGGGGAATAAGGTGGTCCTCCTGCGGGTGGCAGACGCGGGCGAAGGGTGCCTTCTCCCACTGTATAAGCGCTGCGGAGCGCGCTGCGGGAGCGCTGGTCAGCACGCCGTCGAGCCAGGCATCGAAGGCGGCCGAAGGGTCCCGGGCGCCGGGGCCGAACAGGCGGAGGTTATGATAGCTGAGGCCGCTGCCGACGATCAGCACGCCCTCGTCGCGGAGCGGCGCCAGCGCGCGGCCCAGCGCCAGGTGCTTCGCCGGATCATAGTTGTCAAGGATGGCGACCTGCAGCAGGGGAATGTCGGCTGCCGGATACATCACCTGCATGGGCGCGAATACGCCATGGTCGAAGCCCCGCTGGTCATCGAGGTGCGTGGGCAGGCCTGCCGCCGTGAGCAGCTGCTCCACCCGCCGCGCGACCTCCGGAGCGCCAGGTGCGGCATACTTGATCTGGTAGGTATGGGGCGGAAAGCCGTTGTAGTCATAGACCATGCCCGGCGCGGGTGACGACATGACGGCGAAATCCGCCTGTTCCCAGTGGCCCGACACCATGAGGATGGCCTTCGGCGTCTCGCCGATCTCTTTGGGCATGCTGGCAAGCGAAGTTGCCAGCATGTGCATCATCTCCGCCCATTCCGGCATCCAGGGCCAGGGGCCGCCGCCGTGGGAGATGAAATAGGTGGGGAGCCTTGCCATGTCGCGATCCTCGTTATCCGGGCCTACCATGAGCGGTCTTTGCCCAATGTGAAAGACGATGATTGCGGACGTCTTGCCGCTGTTCCCGCTGCCATCACTTGAGGCTGGCGATGTAGTCCGCGATGGCCTGGACGTCGGCTTCGGGCAGCATCGAGATGTTGCGCTGGACCTGGCCCATGCCGCCGGATGCCAGCTTGTCATAACCCATGGCCTCGCCGTTCTGCAGCGCCGAGGCGAGATCAGCGGCGTCGGTATAGCGGCCGCGCTCGATGAGGCCGCGCAGGCTTGGTACGCGGCCCTTGCCTTCGGGGTGCGGGCCGCCCTCGAAAGCTTTCGAACTGTTCAGCGCCATGAAGGCGTTGCGCGGCGTGTGGCATTCCTGGCAGTGGCCGGGACCATTCACGAGGTAGGAGCCGCGGTTCCAGTTTTCGGATTGCTTGGGATCGGGTTTCCACGGCGTGGTGTCGAGGCCTACCCATTTCCACAGGCCCACGCCACGGCGGATGAGCGGCAGGGCCGTGATCTCCGCTTCGCGCTCAGGTGATGTCACCGGCGGGAGCGTGGCCAGATAGGCGCGGATGTCGAGCACGTCCTCCGGCTTCATGTGTGCGTAGGAGGTGTAGGGGAGTGCGGGAATGAGGTGCTCGCCCTCGGGCGAGATGCCGCGCTGAACGGCGTTGACGAAGTCGAGGTCGCTCCACGTGCCGATGCCGGTCTCTGCGTCCGGCGTCAGGTTCAGCGGGTAGAGGGTACCGATGGGGGTGACGAGTGGCGCGCCACCTGCCGGGAGCGAGGCATCCATATCCTTCAGGTCGGGAGAGGGCTGATGGCAGGAGAAGCAGCCCGCCGCGTGGTAAAGGCGCTCGCCATTGGCCGCGTCACCGGCGTGCTGGGGAATGTCTGCGGCGGTCAGCGGCCGGGGCATGCTCAGGACCCACAAAGCGGCAAGCCCCAGCGCAGCGATGAGCGCCAGGGCCAGCGGGATGTTGCGGGGCAAGAGCTTCAAGGATCAGTCCGCCTGGCGGAACTTCTCGTGGCAGCCCTGACAGGCCTTGCCGAGGGCCGGGAAGGCGGCCTTGAAGGAGGCTTCATCAGTGGATGCTTGCACGGCAGCCTCGGCCGTCACGTAGGCTTTGCCAGCGGCTTCGAAGCCTGCGGCATCGGACCAGATTTCGGCCTTGGCCTCGGTCTTCACTGCACCGCCGGGCTTGGTATCCGCACCCCACCAGTCGGCCCAGCCGCCGCAGGCCTTCTGGGCATTGGCGATGCTGGCGTCGATGGCTGCCTTGTCATAGGGTTTCTGGCCCTTGATGATCGGTACCATGACCTTGATCATCCCGCCATTGGCCTTCATGCAGGCCTGGCGGGCCTCGATGCTGGCCTTGGCATCAGCCATGGCTGCCGACGTGCAGCAGAGCGCAATGACACCCGCCGTGAAAAGTCCCAGAACTGTCTTCGACACCATGAGCGTTGTTCCTCCATAAGCTGTGGTTCGCATGAACTTTACGCAGAAATACTGCAACCCATTCCATCACAATTCAGTGTTTCCGCCTAGTCACTCCTAACGCCTTGTTAACAATGCCGCAAAAGCGCCCGGATCGGGCCTCGCAGGCGCCATGTGCGGGGAGCAGGTTGCATTGCTCGTCGCCCTTAGGCTGACGTTAAGGTCACGGAACGACAATGGGTCCAATCGTGGACGACAAGGTGGAAAACATGCAGTCTGAAGAAACACAGCAACCGGCGCAAGGCCAGGGCCGCAAGCGCAAGACGGTGCTGAGCCCGGAACTGCGCGAAGTGCTTCACATGCTGAAGTCGCTGGAGACGAAGCCCGCTCAAGGCTGAGGTTTTCACGAGCTTGACGGAAGAGGGCGGGTCATTCCCGCCCTTTCGTTTTTCAGGCGTCTTCGCGGATGCGTGCGAGTGCCGCCTTGACCGCCTCGTGCAACTCGTTGCGGTTGGCGGGCTTGGGCAATGCGATGTCGAAGGTGTCGCGCCATTCGCCGGTGCGCACCGAGTCGGCGAGGAAAGCCGAAAGCGCCATCAACGGCGTGGCGGCGATGGGGCCGCCCATCTGGCGGATCGAGCGGGCGGCGGTGATGCCGTCCATGATCGGCATCTCGATATCGAGCACGATCACGTCGAATTCGTTTTCCGAGGCACTCTTCACGGCATCCTCGCCGTGGATGACAGCCTCCACGTCACATCCCATGCCCTTCAGCATGGCGGCGGTGACGATGCGCACGGGATCGCAATCCTCGGCCAGCAGCAGACGCGGGCGACCGCCATGCGGCGCCTCGAGACGCAGCGACTTCTTCTCCGGGCTCACGCCAATCATCGCCGACTCTGCCATCACACCCACTGACCTGTTCCCACAAACGAGGACGCTACCCGGCCAATGGTTTGCAATTGGTGTGGCGGGAGCGCTCTCCGCCCCTATGGTAAACGAATTACTTGGTGCCAAACATGCGGTCGCCCGCGTCACCCAGTCCCGGCACGATGTAGCCGTGGTCGTTCAGGTGGCTGTCCACGGCCGCGGTGTAGATCGGCACGTCCGGGTGGTCCTTGGCGACGCGGCGGATGCCCTCGGGTGCCGAGAGCAGGCAGACGAGGCGCACGTCCTTCGCCCCCGCCTCCTTCAGTTTCTTGATGGCATAGGCGGTGGAATTGCCGGTGGCCAGCATGGGATCCACGACGATGACCGGGCGCTCATCGATGTCGGACGGGACCTTGAAGTAATATTCGACGGGCTGCAGCGTGACCGGGTCACGGTAGAGGCCGATATGGCCGATGCGCGCCGAGGGCAGCAGGTCAAGCATGCCTTCCAGCAGTCCGTTGCCGGCCCGGAGGATCGACACGATCACCAGTTTCTTGCCCTTGAGTATGGGGGCGTCCATTTCGGTGAGCGGCGTCTCGATTTTCTGGGTGGTCATCGGCAGGTTGCGCGTCACCTCGTAGGCCAGCAGCAGGCTGATCTCGCGCAGCAACTGGCGGAATACCGCCGAAGGCGTGGTCTTGTCGCGCATCAGCGAGAGCTTGTGGAGAACGAGGGGGTGATCGACCACAACGAGTGTCTTGGGAAGGTTGGCCTCGGCCATGGCGTGATCTCCTGTCGATGTCGGCTTTGTTTTGCGGAAAGAGGCTCCTGTTTTCAAGCGTGCCCGGAACTCATCCACGGTTTTGCGCGATCCACCCGCAATAGGGGTATGCACCAGAACCGGGGGTTGCCTATTTTAGAAACTGACATTGTTACATAAAAAGATCGAGCCGGCGCGTGATGATCATTGGAGTGTCGCGAAGCCTTAGCCTGCCTTAGTCAGCGCCGTCGGCAGTTCTTCCGCGAAAATCCGCAAGTCCTCCGCCGTTCCAGCGGTGACGCGGATGCAGCGGTTGAGCGGTGCCACGCCGGGCATGCGCACGAACACGCCCGCCGTCACCAGTGCATCCAGCACGCGTCTGGCATGGTCGCCGTCGCGGCCACAGTCGATGGTGACGAAATTGGTGGCGGAGGGCAGCGGCGTGAGGCCGTTGTTCCGTGCGATGGCGGCGATCTGCTCGCGTGCTGCCGCGACTTTCGCCACGACGTTGCGCAGGTGATCATGGTCCGCGAGTGCCGCGATGCCCGCCATCTGGCCCAGCCTGGTGACGCCGAAATGATTGCGGATCTTGTCAAAGGCACGGATCAGGTCGGCATGGCCGATGCAGTAGCCGAGCCGCATGCCGGCAAGGCCATAGGCCTTGGAAAAGGTGCGGAAGCGCAGCAGACTAGGGTTTGAAACGTCCAGTGGTGGCAGCGTGCCCTGTGGCGCGAACTCGCCATAGGCCTCGTCAAGCATCAGCAGCGCGCCATCCGGAATGTTGTCGATCATGCGCTGAACGGTGGCAGCATCCCACCAGCTTCCCATCGGATTGTCCGGATTGGCGAAGTAGATGAGGCGCGCCTTGTCCTGCCGGGCGAGTGCGAGCAGCGAGGCGGGGTCCTCGCGGTCATTCACATAAGGTGTGGCGACCAGCCTGCCGCCGAAGCCATGGACATGGAAGTTGAAGGTCGGATAGGCGCCGAGTGAAGTTGCAACTGTGACGCCCGGCTCGACGAAAAGCCTTACCGCATAGCCGAAAAGACCGTCGATGCCCTCACCGACCATGACGTTCTCAGGGCCGACGCCGAGGTGCTTGGCGAGAGCCGCCTTGATGTCGTGGTTCTCCGGATCGCAATACTGCCAGCTCTCCGCCGCGGCGGCCTGCATGGCGGCGATCACCTTGGGTGAGGGGCCGAACACGCTTTCATTGGCGCCGATACGCGCCCGGAAGCGCGTGCCGGTGCGCCGTTCCAGCGCCTCGGGCCCGACGAAGGGCACCGAGGACGGGAGCGTCTCGACGAGCGGCGTGAAGGCAAACGGCATCAGACGTATTTCCGCCAGTCGTGCTCTTCCTTGAAACCCAGTATCTCGCGGATCTTCCGGTTGGACAGAGGCGCCTCGTTGCCTGCCATCGCGCGCTTCAGCGGAATCTGCGGCACGTGTTTCTTGAGGAATTCGGCGGTGGGTTCCCTCGTGGTGATCGTGTCGTTCACCGCGTTGAAGACCTGGAAACCCAGGCCGTCCTTCGCGATGCAGAGGTGCACGATTTGTCCTAAGTCACGGGCATCGATATAGCTCCAGGCATTACGCTTGCGGCTCATCGGGTTGTCGAGGAAGCCCTTGAACATGGGATATTCATGCGGCTCGATGACATTGCCGATGCGCAGCGCATAGATGTCCGCGCCATAGCGCATGGCGAAGGCCCGGGCCGTCTTCTCGTTGAGGACTTTCGACAGCCCATAGGAATCCATCGGATCGGTGTCGTAGTCCTCTTCCAGCGGGAAGTGGTGATAGTCCTTGTCGCCCTCGGCGAAGCAGACGCCATAGGTGGTCTCGCTCGAGGCGATGATCACCTTGCGCACGCCGAGCTTCATCGCCGCCTCGATGACGTTGTAGGTGGAAATGGTATTGGCGGCGAAGGTTGTGTTGTCGGGCTGGATCAGCACGCGCGGCACGGCGGCAAAATGCACCACCGCATCTGGCGGAGACGGCACGCGCCCCTTGTCATACCCGTCGAAGCCGTGGTGCATGGTCAGCGCGTTGAAAACCTGGCCGGAATCCGTGACGTCGGTGATCAGTGTGTTGACACCCGGGCAATCGAGCGGCTTCAGGTCGAGGTTGAGGATGTCATAGCCCTTGGCCTTCAGCCAGGGCACCACGTGCTTGCCCGCCTTGCCGGAGCCGCCAGTGAAAACGATGCGCTTTGCCATTGAAACTCCTGCGAACATGCGAGGTCCATGTTGTTAGGAGAGAGGCTTTAGTCTGGCAAGGGGAAGGGTCGGTTTGCCAGCCTGGAAGTCTGTGCCGCTTTGCTTTGGACAGTCCCGTGCGCTGGCACGCTCTGCCGCAGGAGAGAAATGCCGGGCGGGCCCACCGGCAGGACCTTGCGCGACCGCGCAGCTCAGGGAGAAATGCAAGACGCCTTCAACCCGTCCACCGTGATGGCGGAACACGCAAGGCCTTCAGGCCGACTTCACCCAAAACAAGGAAACCGGCCAAGCCGACGGCGCACTGGGCGCTTCGGCTGGCCGGTGACCGCCTAGTGGCGCGAACTGCCGGGCTCGAAGCAGGAGTAGGTGTCGGCATTATAGTCAATGCGGGGGGTCGCGCCGGAGGGGTATTTCGGGCCGCTGCACTCCCGGCGGGCCTGGTCGAAGAGCCGCTGGTCGGAGGGGTTCTGCGGCCTGCCGTAGCCGAGGGAGCCTCGGTCGCTTGGGCCGTTGTCGCTCGGGCCGCGGCCACCACCAAAGCCGCCGCCCCCATCCCCGCCGCCGCGCGCCAAGGCGGCATCGAGCGGAATTATGGCAAGGAAGGCAAGGGCGAGCGCTGCCGGCATGATTCGCTTGAACATGAGTGGCTCCTGTCTGGTTCTGGTCGGCGGACGGGCAATTTCCCGTCTTAGCTTGATGTAGGCGAGCCAAATCGCAATTCCAAGGTGTTGCAGCTATGTGTCACCCCCTGGCAAACAGCCCTTCGACCGAGAAATTGTCGCCAGATGCACTTTTCCAGCTGTCCTGGTTGTGTATAGATTTTCCCAAGAGGGGAATTTCACATGATATTCAAGCCGCTGAAAGCTCTTGTCACCGCTGCCCTGTTGTCGCTGGCGCTGCCTGCCGCCGGTCATGCCGCAGACCTCCCGCCAGTACCGGATTCCAGCGACTGGAAGTTCACCGTTGCCGCCTATGGCTGGGGTGCCGGACTCAATGGCCAGATCGGGGTGTTCGGGTTCCAGCCCCGCGACGTGGACATATCGTTCAGCGACGTGCTCGAGAACCTCGATTTTGCGGCAATGGGCCTCGCCGAGGCGCGCAAGGGCCGCTTCATGCTCGGAGTGGACGCGACCTATACCAACCTCAGTGCGTCGGTGAAGACTCCCTTCGGTATTGTCGCCAAAAAGATCGATGCCGCCAACACCAGCTTGATGCTGACTGGTCTGGCGGGCTATGCCCTCTATGACACCGACGTGGCCCGGCTCGACATCGTCGCCGGTGCCCGGCTGTGGTCGGTGAACAACGATTTCGAGGCCAAGGGCGGCCTCATCGGCAGCCGGTCGTGGAGTGATGGTGCAACCTGGGTCGACCCGCTGGTCGGTGCCAAGCTGCGCGTTGACCTGCTGCCGAAGGTCTATCTTGCGAGCTGGGCGATGATCGGCGGCTTCGGCGTCGGTTCTGACCTCATGTGGGACCTGATGGGCGGTGCGGGTTATGAGTTCACTGACAATGTGTCGGTCTTCGCCGGCTATCGTGCCATGAGCGTGGACTACAGCAACGATAGCTTCGTCTATGATGTGGTCCAGAAGGGTCCCGTGGTGGCCGCCGTCTTCAAGTTCTGAGGCCCCTGAGGGTCTCAGGGAAATTGAACAGGCCGTCACTCTTTTTTGGAGCGTTGCTGGCACCCTTGGTCACGGACTTTACCGGTTCGCTGGTCGAGTCCCAGCGGCATTCCCTGGGCCACATAACCGCCTTAAGGTCGTGTACAACCCATCACATCACGCGGGACTACAAGAGGACATTCCAAGCATGCGCAAGATCCTGACGGCGGCCCTTGCGGCCGGGCTCATCGCCTTCGGCGTGGGCGGTGCCAAGGCCCAGCAGGGCCTCGGCCCCTTCATGCCCAACAATGGCGGCACCATCACCACGGCCTGGACCAACGCCTATGGACCGGACGCCGAGTCATGGATGACCTTCGCCAATGTCGGCACCACCACCTTCGACATCAACTATTCGAGTTCGCGCGGCATGCGCGCCGTGCGACGCATCCAGGTCACCGACCGCGCCACCGCCCGCACCCTGGTGCTCGGCTACAACTCCATCATGCCTCTCATCATGCCGAACACGACGACGCTGGGCACCTCCGGCGCAGTGCTGGAGCAGCTGCGCACCACGGGTTCGGCTCCGTCCTCGATCATCTACGACGCGGCGCTGAACCGCGTCGACGGTCAGTTCACGCTGGTTGATCCCAAGGCCAAGTTCTCCGTGCAACTCGGCGACCAGGTGGTCGATGTTCCGGCGATTACCGCAACAGGCACCTTCCAGGGCAAGTCGAAGTCGGCGAATGGTACCTTTACGTTCCTCAACAACAAGAACAACCCGATCCTGCTCGAATATTCAGTGCAGTTCACGGGCGAGGCCACGCCGCGCACCGAGCGCATCGTACGTGCCGTTCCCGGAGCCGCACTGCAGGGTGCCATGCAGCAGGCACTGGCCACGGTGGGCATGTACCGCACCTATGGCATCCACTTCGATTTCGACAAGGCCTCAATCCGGGCCGAGTCGCAGCCGCTGATCAATGACATGGCAACCACGCTGAAGAACAACCCGCTGTGGACGCTGCGCATCACCGGCTACACCGACTCCATCGGCAAGCCGGCCTATAATCAGAAACTTTCACTGGCGCGCGCCAATTCGTTGAAAGCTGCGTTGGTCAAGCGTGGCATTGCGGCGGCGCGCCTTGATACGGCGGGTGCGGGGGCATCGAACCCGATTGGCTCAAACAAGACGTTGCAGGGCCGCGCCCTCAACCGCCGCGTGGAACTGCAGCGCACCGACCGCTGAGCGACTTGCCACAATCATCAGGACGGCCCCGCAAGGGGCCGTTTTCATGATCTGGTGGACTGATGCCCGGCTTACCTGCTTCTCCTGCGGCGTGCTATAGGCGGGCGAACGGCAGGGAGTGAACGGGATGGATCAGCCTGAGAACATGCGACCCGTCACCATCGGCACGGCATCGCTGCTGGAGAAATTCGCGCTGCTTGTGCTGTTCAGCCTGTTGCTGGGCGGGGTCTACCTCGTTCTCAAGCCCTTCATGCTTGGTCTGGTGTTCGGGGCGATCGTGGCGGTCGCGGCATGGCCTTTGCGGTCATGGCTGGTTGGCAAGGGCTTGTCTGGCCCGGTCGCGGCCGGGCTGATGCTCATGATACTGTTGGTCTTCTTTCTGGCGCCGATGGTGGTGGCAGCCCCCGGCCTTGCAGTCGGGGTCAAGCAGCTTGCCGAGCAGGGCATGCAATGGATCGCTTCGGCTCCGCAGCTTCCGGAATGGATCACCGGATTGCCGCTTGTGGGCCCCTCCATCGGGGCGACCTGGAAGGGCCTCCTCGCCCAGACGCCGGAGTCGAAGGCGATGCTGATGTCCTACGTCCAGCCGGCGCGGCAATTTCTCACCGATGCGGCGCTCGGCCTTGTTGCGAGCATGCTGGACATAGCCGTGGCGCTGATCGTGGCCACCACCGTCTGGTCGCGCGGTGACAAGATCGCCGTGGTGCTGCGCGACGGCCTCACACGGCTCGGTGGTCCGCAACTCGCCGCCTTGACCGATGTGGTGGCCAGCGCGACGCGCGGCGTGTTCTACGGCATCGTCGGCACGGCGGCGATCCAGGGCCTGCTGATGGCCATTGGCCTGTTCCTGGCTGGTGTTCCCGGGCCGGCACCACTGGGCTTTGTGACGCTGATTTTCGCCCTGAGCCAGTTCGGCGGCGCGCTCATCAATCTCGTGTGGGGCGGAGCAGCGTTGTGGCTCTATGCCAATGGCGGCATGGCGATTTCCTTCTGGTTCGTGGTGGCGTGGGGGCTGATGGTGACCTTCAGCGACAATCTGCTCAAACCGCTGCTCATTGGATCGAGCCTCAAGCTGCCGCTCATGCTGATCATCCTCGGTGTATTTGGAGGCTTCCTGTCCTTCGGTTTTCTCGGCCTGTTCATCGGGCCTACGTTGCTCGCGGTGGCCTTCGAACTGCTCGCCGCGTGGCGCCGCCGCAAGGCTGAAGGCGTCATTCAGTAACTGGAAAATCCTGCGCTGCGGCAACTCCTCTCCTGTCAGCGCGCAAAACTTGCGTGATATGGCGCAATCGTGCTGAGTGCTGAACCAACTTAAAAAGGGTAAGCGACATGAGACTTGTAACGCTGGCGCTCGGCGCATTGATGATCGGACTGGCAGCGGCACCTGTGCTGGCAGACGGTTATCCCGCTATTCCCCTGTTCACGGGCAGCAAGACTGTGATGGATGAAGAGATTGCCTGGCCGACGAGCGGCAAGGCGCGCGTCAATGCGCTGATTGTCGTGCTTGCGCCGGGCGAGAAGACGGTGGTTCACAAGCATGGCGTTCCGACCTTCATCCATGTTCTCGAGGGAGAAGTGACGGTGGACTATGAAGGCCACGGTACGCGCACCTACCACCAGGGCGAGTCATTCCTCGAAGCGATGGACGTGTCGCATGCCGGCATGAACACCGGCAAGGTGCCGGTGAAGATTCTTGCCGTCTACATGGGTGCAGATGGCATCAAGGACGTGATCAAGCAGCGATAGCTTGAGTGCAGGTCGCGCGGACGTCAGCGCAACAGCGGTGACCGGCGTCCCAGTTCGACACCGTCACGGTGCCGCAGGTATCGGATGTAGAGGAATACGCTGACCCAGCTGACCACCGCGGGGTAGAGGGCGAAGGTCGTGTAGGCGAGGCTCGGGGCGCGCGTTCCGCCGAACAATGTTACGGCCGAAAGGGCGCCGAGCAGCATGACCATGACGATCGCCATGGTTTGTGCGGCCTCCAGCGAGCCTTTCAGCGCCGAGAAGGCGACGAAGCCCCAGAAAAACAGCATGAGGAAGAAACTGCTTTCGAGCAGTCGGCCGACAAGCAGCGCATGCACCGAGAGGCCAGCAGCGATCCAGAACAAACCCCAGTAGCGCGTAGTCTGCATCACCAACCCCACGCCGCCTTCGCAAGGCGAACTGACAGCGCTTTCTTGCCCAGGTTGCAAAGCACGCTTCACCGGGCACAGCGCGACGACACCATAGCAGTTGTGTAATCCTTTGTCGTGCTGCTCGATGTGAGACATGGATTCACGGTAAACGCGGGACCGATCAGTTGCCGACGATGGTCGGGCGGCCAAGCGTGCGTGTAGATGAGGTGCGAGGAATCTGATTGCATCGCGCCGGCCGCTGGACCAAGTCTTGCGGTACGGTGACGGCGGCGTTGTTGGTTGGAGCAGGTCAGGTGCTGTATAATGCGTTCTCGTGGCTGGAATCTGCCACGCCGGTCTGGCTGGCGCTTTGTGTCCTTACCGCGTTCGCCGCCCTGGGCTGGCAACTTCTTGCCGTTGTGAAGCGGGTTGACCGCCACGCCCAGAGCATCGCCCACATGGATGAGTGGGCCGATGCCGTCGATCACAGGCTGACGCAGATCGAGGAGCGCAGCCGCCGCAGCCTGCCCGCAGCCTCGGCCAAGCCGCCGCCGCCACTCCCAAAGACGCCACCGCCGGCAGCGCCCCGCGCCGCATTGGATCTCAGGAACTGGAAGCAGAAATAGTCAGCGACCGGGCTGCTCGTCCTATGTGCCCTGATCGTCTGGCGGCAAGACTTGTGCAGCCAGGCGGTTCGGCTGGCCTTGCGGCAGCGGACCCAAGCTTTGCTCAAGGCTCCTGCTGAAGCTGCCGTTGACCTCTTCCAGTTCCTTGCGGAACCTGTCAACCGCGAGGAAGATGAAGTCGACATAGTCCTGCAGCACCGCCTCGGTCGTCTCCGTGGCCTGCTTGCGGAATTGCTCGCTGAGCAATTCCGAGCGTTGCGCAACGCCATCGAAGGAGCGCTCCAGGCTGCTCTCGAGCGACAGCAAGGTCTCCCGCGTCATCGACGTGAGGCGGTTGGGAATTGTGTCGATCATTGTGCGAATCTGGTCTGAGAGACCGAAGATCGACCCCTTGAGAGAGCCGTCGATCTTGGCGACTTCGGTTTCCATGCGCTGTGCCAGAACCGAGGGGAGGTCCTTGATTGCAAGGGCGACGCGGCTTGACGTGCGCTCCGCCGTTTCGCCGATGAGATTCTCGAAGCGGGCGGTGTCGGCGCTGACGCGCTGCATGAGATCAGTTGAACTGGCGGCAAGCCGGGTCTGCAGGCTCACGGTGGCGACTTCCATCTCGCGGTTCACGGAGCTTACGAGGCGCGCTGCAACATCATTGAGTTCAGCAACGCAACCTTTGAGATTTGCTCCGATCCTTTGATCGAGGAGGTTGATCGACTCGTTGGCATTGGCGAGCGCCTTGTCTGTTGCCGCAGTGACGTCGGCAACGGGTTGCTGCAGCCTGTCGACCACGGCTACAGCCGTGTCGGCGAGCTGGCTCAATTCATACGAGAGGCCAGACACGCGGGCAGCTTCTTCGGCAATCGCCGTCTTCAGCATGTCGCGGAAGCAGGTCACTTGCGCATCCACTGCTTCCTGCAACAATGCGGTCGTGCTTGCGGAGACGTCCGTGAACAAGGCACGGCTGTTGTCGAGCGCCGAGGCGATATCCTTGCCGAGCTGGTCAATCACTTCGACATTGGCGGTGGAAAGCATGGCCGCGTCGGCAATCGTTTCTGACATCGGGCTCAGACGTCCGATGGTGGCGTCGAGCTGTTCAGGCAACCTTGCGATTGAGGCCTCGAACCTGAGCATCCGCTTTTCGATCTCGGGTGCAATCGTGTGGTTGGCGTTGTTGAAACCATCAAGGCAGAACTTTAGCTCCTGGGTGGTCTGTTGCAGGCGGCTGGCAACCGTCTCAAGGATGCCGCCTGCAGTCTGCGACACGTCCCCGAGCGACAGCAAGGTGGTTTCAAGCTTGGCGATGACCGGCAGGATTTCCGTCGAGATCATCATGCCGGTGCGCTGCAGTGCTTCGCGCTGAGTTTCGCTGGCTTCGACGATGTTGCGCATGTTGTTGATGTTGACGTCTGCGGCCTCCGTAGACTGGCGCATGGTTGCCGCGAGGTGGTTCGAGAGCTGTGCGCCTTTCCTGTCGAGCACTGCCATGCGCGCATCGATGTCGGCGAACAGCTGGTCGAAGGATGCGTTGATCCTGTGGCCGGCCTCCTCGGCGAGGGAGCTCGGTTCGTGCAGGCGCTGGGTCGCCAGCATCACGCCGCGCAGGATGTCGTTGCTGACGGCCTGGCGATATGCCGCGAGCGCAAACGCCCACGGGATGGCAGCTGTTACCGCGAGCGATGCCCAGAAGGCCGCATACTGCGAGGGGTTGGATAACATTGCCGCAAGGAAAGTGCCGCTTGCTGCGCCTGTCACCGCTGCAAACATGAGGCACACAATCACGGTGGCGATCAGTGCTTTCCAGAAGCAAGACGATCCGGCGAATGTCGGCGCTTGCGACCTCACGGCGCGCGGGCGTCGGCCGGCGTCATTGGCAGGTCGGGCACTTACAGATGAGAAGTCCTCGATGTCGCTGCGGGATGACAGGGGTCTGGCATCGGGCGTTTCGTCGGTCCAGAAGCCGCCCCGCTCCGGGGCGCTTTCGAGAAACACCTCATCCAGTTGCAAGCCTCTGGACAGTTTTTTCCTGGACGCCGGCATTTTCATACAGTCCCCCGGGCCTCTATAGGCCCAACCACATGCAAAGATTGCAGTCATCCGTCACGCGAAGCAAACCGAAATCCCCTTTGCTGTGGATAAGTGGTCGCCAGGCCATGTTGAATTTGCGCATGAATTACAATCAGAATTTGTATCGTAGTCAATGACTGGACCTCAGTTCCGGTGGCGGTGTTCCGACCAGATCGACATGAGGCCGCCGCCCACCACGATGGCCGCGCCAGCATAAGTCGAGACATGAACCGTCTCATGGAAGATCACTGGCCCCATTACCGACGCGTAGACGACGCTCAGATAGGCAAGCGGCTGCACGGCGCTGGCATCGAGGATATTGTAGGCCTTGATGAGCAGGTAATGGCTGGTCACGCTGGTGAGGCAGAGGATGGCCATCCAGCCCCAATCGAGTGGTGCCATGTTGGTCCAGTAGAAAGGGCCGATGAGGCACGCGACAAGGCAACCCACGACCCCGGTGTAGAAGAAACTCGTCAGTGGCGGGTCGAGCCTTCCGGCCATGCGGGTCATCACCGAGTAGCTGGCGAACATCACCGAGCAGAGAACCGCGAGCAGCACGGTGGCATCGAAAAAGTCGCCGTGCGGCTTGAGGATCAGAAGTACGCCGCCAAGCCCCAGCACGACGCCGGTCCAGCGGAGCCATGTGGCCCGCTCACCCAGCAAGACGACAGACATGACGGTGGCTATCAGCGGTGTGGCTGCGAAGATGGCCTGCGTGCGGGCCAGTCCGATCACCGCGAAGCAGGTGATGGCGAGCACGATCTGCACGACGAGCAGCGTGCCACGGGCGATTTGCAGCGGACGCGCCTTGCTATTCGCTGCAGCGGCGATGCCGCCGCGACCCCGCGCCGCCAGCGCCAGCGCGAAACTGGCGAAGGCCCAGTAGCGGATCATCGTGACGAAGACGGGCGGATAGATCTGGCCCAGGTGTTTCGAGATGCCGTCCTGCAGTGCGAAGATGGTGATGGCCGAGAGCGCGAAGACGTAGCCCATGCGCAGGTTGCGGTGGTTCGAGGCGGTGGCGGGAGGACGTGGCATCGGCAAGCCGCTCATAACGCGGAGGGGAGTGGCAAGGGAAGCCTAAGCCCGCCCCGCCCTGCACATGGAAGCAATGCGCTCAGTGCCCGGTCAGAGCAGCACCAGTCGTATCACACAGGCAACCCCCGCCACGACGGCGACCCCGGTCAGATAGAGGCCGAGAAACCAGAGCCAGCGCTGCATTAGTGATAGTGCTCGCCGGGCCGCACCTTGCCGCGAAATACCCAGTAGGAATAGGCGGTGTAGGCCAGGATCATCGGCACCAGCACCACGGCGCCCACCAGCAGGAAGCGCAATGAGGTGTCAGGCGCCGCCGCTTCCCAGATCGTCACCGATGGCGGGATGATGTGCGGGTAGAAACTGATGCCGAGCCCCACGTAGCTCAGGATGAAGATCGCCGCGGTGGCCAGGAAAGGCCGGTGGGTGAGCCCGTCACGCAGACCCGTCCACAGCATCCAGGCGGCGCCGGCCAACAGCACGGGCACGATGGCGCTGTACAGCCCAGACGGCCAGCCGAACCAGCGGTTGAGATATTCCGGACGCAGCAACGGCGTGGCGATGCTCACGACACCGATGAGGGCGAGCAGCGCAAGCCCGAGCGGCTTGGCCATGCGGCGCGCGCGGGCGAGTGTTGCGCCTTCCGTCTTCATGATCAGCCATGTTGCCCCGAGCGTAGCATAGCCCACTACCAGCGCCACGGCGGTCAGCAGCGAGAACGGCGTCAGCCAGTCCCAGTTGCCGCCGCCATAACTGCGGCCCGCCACGGTGACGCCCTGCACAAGCGTTCCGAGCGCCATGCCCTGCGCAATTGCGGCGACGAGAGAACCGCCCCAGAAGGCTACCTCCCAAAAGAATTTCATGCGTTCCGTGCGGTGCACGAACTCAAAGGCGACGCCGCGGAAGATCAAGCCAAGCAGCATGGCGATGATGAGCGGATACAGCGCCGGCATGACGATGGCATAGGCCATTGGGAACACCGCGAAGAGGCCGCCGCCTCCAAGTACCAGCCATGTCTCGTTGCCATCCCACACAGGGGCCACGCTGCTCATGGCGAGCATGCGTTCGTCATGGTTCCTGAGGAATGGAAACAGGATGCCGATGCCGAGGTCGAAACCGTCCAGCAGCACATACATCAGTACGGCGACTGCAATGAGCCCGGCCCAGATGAAGGCATAGTCGATCACCATGGCTTACTCTCCCGCCTGTGCGATTGGAGTGATGCCTGCCGTCCGCGTCGGTCCGATCTCGTCGATGCCGATGCGATCCTCGGGCGTCCGCGACATCAGGCGCAGGGCATAGAAGGTGCCAGATCCGAAGACAAAGAAGTAGACGACCACAAAAGCAATCAGCGAATAACCCACGGCATCCGTCCGCAGCGCCGAGACGCTGTCAGCGGTGCGCAGCAGTCCATAGACCGTGAAAGGCTGGCGGCCAACCTCGGTTGTGATCCAACCGCACAGCACGGCGAGGAAGCCGGCTGGTCCCATCACCACTGCGGCACGGAGAAGCCAGGGCCAGTGATAGAGCTTGCCTTTCCAGCGCGCGAGACCTGACCAGAAGCCGACGATGAGCATCAGCACGCCGACGCCGACCATGATGCGGAAACTCCAGAAGATGATCGCCGCCGGCGGCCGGGCATCCTTCGGAAATGCGTCCAGGCCAACCAGCGGCGTGTCGAGGCTGTGGGTGAGGATCAACGAGCCAAGCAGCGGTACCTCAACTGCATAGTCGGTGGTGCCGGTGGCTTCATCCGGCAGTCCGAACAGAATCAGCGGCGCGCGGCCATTCGGATAGGTTTCGAAATGCCCTTCCATCGCGGCGATCTTTGCGGGCTGGTATTGCAATGTGTTGAGGCCTTGCGCATCGCCCGCGAAAATCTGGATGGGCGTCACGATCAGCGCCATCCACATGGCCATGGAGAACATGATGCGGGCGCCGCGGTTATTCCGGTCCTTGAGCAGGTGCCAGGCACCGGTGGCGCCGACCACGAAGGCAGTGGTCAGATAGGCGGCCAGCACCATGTGCAGGAAGCGATGCGGGAAGGAAGGGTTGAAGATGATGGCGAGCCAGTCCTCCGGCACGAACTGACCGTGCGCATTCACCGAATAACCTCGCGGTGTCTGCATCCAGCTGTTCACGCTGAGGATCCAGAACGCCGAGAACAGCGTGCCGCCGGCCACGATGGCGGTCGCCAGCATGTGCAATCCTTCACCCACGCGCTTGCGGCCGAACAGCATGATGCCAAGGAAGCCCGCCTCGAGAAAGAAGGCGGTCAGTACCTCATAGCCCATCAGGGGCCCGAGTACCGGCCCCACCTTGTCTGCGAAGACGGGCCAGTTGGTGCCGAACTGGTAGGACATGACCACGCCCGACACGACGCCCATGCCGAAGACCACCGCAAAGATCGTTTTCCACTGTTCGAATACAGCGAGATAGGCCTGGTCCCGTGTCCACAGCCATAGTGCGTTCAGCACCGCAAGGTAACTCGCAAGCCCGATGGTGAAGGCCGGGAAGATGATGTGGGCTGAAACCGTGAAGGCGAATTGCAGCCGCGCCAGGTCTAGGGCGGAAATATCGCTCAGCATGCTGAAACCTGATGCCAAGTGGCGAACCTGAAAATCACTGCCGTCATTCTGCCGATCCTCTTGTGGTCTCGGGGAGGTCTAGTGGCTCAGGTAGCAGCTTCGCATGACATTTTGTGTCGCAACTGGAGCGCTGTCCGTTTATTCAACAGGCTGGAAGTTGGCGGGATCCTGCAGGAGTCCGGATGCTGTGATGACATTCTTCCCATCTGGCGTTTCTGGATCGAAGATCGTGTCATGCGGGCCTGCCACCGACAGCACCCTTCCGTTGTCCCGAAACACTGGCTGACCAAAGGGCGGCGGCTCGTCCGGCTTCTGCGCGGCATCCCACTTGTCGGCCGGGAAGTAATAGGCGGTGAACAGGATGGTCTTGTCGCCAGTCTCTGGTTGGTAAAAAACCGCTACGGAGGCCCGAGCACCCGCCGCCTGCACGTATTCGGCCCAACTGCCGGTAAGTGGTCCCGTCGAGAGGTGCAAGGCGATGTCCTGCGGCACGACGAAGCCATAGGGTATGGGTGAAAGGGCCACCCAAGCCTTTTCCGCCCGGGTGGGCAGAGTGGCGGCCAGCAAGAGAACCAGGCTGAGCAGGATCGTTTTCATGAAGGGTTACATAGCCCAAGTTGCGAAGCCGCACAATTCACGGCGTTATAGCCCACCGGGCAGATCTCGTAAGACAATCTTAACCATCTGGAGCAATCGTTTACTAACCATAGCAGAAACGGTTCAGCGCCATGCCAGACCAACTCCTCGCAAAGCTTCCGTGGTTCGGGTCCTACATTGAATCAGACAGAGCTCCGCGCTGGACCATGGGGCCGGTGGACCTCCACGGCTTCCTGACCGCACTTGCCATGGCTGGCCCCATCCCGGAGGCCCACTGGACGAGCTGGGTATGGTCCGGTGAGTCGCCTGAATTCGCGTCCGAGGCGGAAGAGCAGAACGTACTGGACGAGCTTCTCGCCTTCGAACAGCATGTGCGTGCAAATCAGGGAGGTTACCGTCCCCTCAGCGTCACCACGCTGCCTCACGCTCGCGACGGCTGGTACTTCGCGGCAGACTGGGCGGAAGGCTTCCTGCAGGCCATCGAGGCCAATCCGCACCCGTGGCAAAGGGCAGTGGACGAGGCAGAGGCCTCGCTGTCCGTGGTGCTCGGCACCTGTTATCACAATCACGATGACGACAATGCCGGCTATGTGGGCCTTCAGGCGCTGGACGAGATCAACTATCACATCCGTCATCTCCATAAGGTGATGTGCCATTCGGCAGGCGAGGCCGTGGCCCGCGCTGCCTGACACTGCTTGAGCGACAGGCCCGTTCCGCCTAGGATCACCCCATGACAGAGACCGGGGGTCGGCCACTCTACCGCAAGCGCGTCATGCTGCTGGGTGCCACCGGCACCATCGGTCGCGCCGCAGCGCAGGCCTTGCTGGACGATGGCCATGAGGTGGTGTGCCTTGTCCGACCCGGTGCGAAAAACCTTCCGGATGGTGCCGTGCTGCGGTCCTGCCAGGTCACGAATCCACACGCCCTTCGCAGCGACGGCTTCAGGGAAGAGCCCTTTGACGTGCTCGTCTCCTGCCTTGCCTCGCGCACTGGCACTTCGGAGGATGCATGGGCCATCGACCACGCGGCGCATGTTGCGGCCCTCGCGGAAGCACGAAGGGCAGGTGTCCGCCACATGGTGCTGCTCTCGGCGATCTGCGTTCAGAAACCGAAGCTCGCTTTCCAGCACGCCAAGCTCGCTTTCGAGAAAGTGCTGGCAGAGTCCGGCCTTGAATACTCCATCGTGCGGCCCACCGCCTACTTCAAGTCGATGTCCGGTCAGATCGCGCGCGTCAGAGAGGGCAAGCCCTTCCTGCTGTTCGGTGATGGTCGCCTCACCGCGACGAAGCCGATCAGCGATGCTGACCTCGGCCGCTATCTGGCGCTCTGCATTCGTGACCCAGCGCTGCGTGGCATCCTGCCCATTGGCGGACCCGGCCCCGCCTTCACGCCGCGTGAGCAGGCCGGCTGGCTGTTCGAAATGCTGGGCCAGCCGCCGCGCTATCGCAGTGTGCCGGTTGCCATGCTGGATGCGATCGCTGGAACGCTCTCGGCGCTGGGCGCCGTGTCGCCTAAGCTCAGGGCCAAGGCGGAGTTAGCCCGCATAGGCCGCTACTACGCAACCGAGTCCATGC
This sequence comes from Bradyrhizobiaceae bacterium, assembly GCA_947475225.1. Lineage (GTDB taxonomy): Bacteria > Pseudomonadota > Alphaproteobacteria > Rhizobiales > Aestuariivirgaceae > Aestuariivirga. The sequence goes on along the minus strand of CANJMQ010000005.1, from coordinate 44,265 downwards.
TAGTATGGAATGATTCGTCAGGCCGATACGACGCCCATTCCACGCCGTCATTCGGCATCGAGACGTTGCGCGATCACTACGCAGCAATCATCGCGGGCGCCCCCCAGCAGGACCTGGGCGCGCACCGCGTATTCTGATCAGACAATGACGAGCTCGACGCCCTTGTGCAATTTCTGCAGGTTGGGCAGCGACTTCGACTGCCACGGAATCTTGGTGGAGCCGAGAACCTTCACGGGCAGGTCCGGATGCTTCCTGAGCTCAATGGTGAACTTGGCGAGCAGGTTGATTCCGGAACTGTTGAGGAATTCGAGCTGTGTCAGGTCCAGCACGATGTTCTCGGGTTTGTCTGCGAGCACCTTCTGCATGAGGTCGAGGATCGGCTGATAGGCATCGGTGCCCGAAAGCCTGAGCGTTCCCTCGTAGTGGATGATGGAACCTTCGTTCCAGACGTTGTATTCGCCGGTCTTGATTTCCATGTGAGGCAAACCTTTGGAGTTCAGTTGAGGGTGAGAGCCGCGTGGGTGCTGAGGGTCACCGCCGAGCCGGAGGTCGAGGAGCGGAAGTCCCAGCCGAGACGCGCTCCGTAGTCATTCATCAGCGTGAGGAGGCCGAGCCCGGAGCCCGAGGAATTTTCGTCCGCCGCATTGGCCTCGATCCGCTCGATCAGCAATTCGCCGGGATCACGCGAGATAATCTCCTTGATGAGTGTCTGGAAACTGCCGGCAACTGCCGGCGCAGTATCATTGCTTACGGTCAGTTCGAAATTGCCACCCTCAAGCGAACAGTCGACGCTGATGCTGCCCGGCACGCGGAACTTGATGGCGTTTTCGAGCAATTCGTTGACCAGATAGATGATCGAGTGGCGCGCATCGGTATAATCCGCGCCGTCCTTGGCGTGGCGGAGCGCAAAGACGTCTCCCAGGAACTCGCAGGTCTCGCTGGCATGCTGCCAGCTCACGCCCAGCGGGCCATCAGAAATCATGATCCGCATGGCAAAGGCCGTGGGTCCATTGTTCCGTTCCGTATCTCCGAACTGATTCATCATTCACCTGTGTTTCAGAACGACGAGGGTGATGTCGTCGTGAACTTTCTGTTTTCCGATATGGGCCCTCACATCGGCGATGATGGTGTCGGCAATCGCCCCCGCCGTTCCCGCGTGCACGCGTTTCACCGAGGCGATCAGATTGCTGATTCCATAGAGCTTGCCATCCTCGCTCTCGGCCTCGGTGATGCCGTCGGTGAACAACACCATCGTGTCGCCCTGTGTGAAAGGGACCGTGACGCTCGCCAGGAAGTCGTGGATGTTTTCCTCGAGTCCGATCGGGAAGCCAAGGTCCATCGTGTCCAGCCGCTCGACCTCGCCATCCTTGCGGACGATGATCACTTCCTCGTGCTGGCCTGAGATGGTTGCCTGGTCATCGGCGTAGTCCACGAAGGCCAATGAAAGGTGCCGGTCCGAGCGGGTGCGCTCGACGTTCTTGAAGATCGAGCGGTTCAGCACGTCGAGGAATTCCCGGGGGTCCGTAACGCCACGCTCATAGAGGGCGCGGCTCACGGACTGCACCATCAGCATCAGAACTCCGCTTTCGACGCCGTGGCCGGTGACGTCGCCGATACCGATCTTGGCCCCGCCGGGAACATAGAGAACGTCGTAATAGTCGCCGCCCACCTCGTCGGCGGGTTCGGCAAAACCTGCGATGTCGAGATCGGGGATGCGCTCAAGCTCGCTCTGGGTCGGCATCACCATCATCTGGATCTTGCGCGCCACGTCGAGTTCGGCTCCCAGCCGCAGGTTCTCGTCCTTCATCTTGTCATAGAGGCGCTGGATTTCGTCATTGGCCGAGGCGAGCTGGCCGGTGCGTTCGGAAACACGGTGTTCCAGCATCTCCGTGTGGTCACGAATCTCGCGCGCCAGAGAGTTGAACGCAGTACCCACGAGGGCGACCTCGTCCCGGCCCTTCACCGGCACCCGCACGTCATAGTCGCCCTTGGTCAGCCGGCCTGCCGCGTCGGCAAGACCGACGAGACCTGCAGTGAAGCGCCGCGACAGCGGGATCGACAGCAGCATCACCAGCGCAAGAAAACCAAGTACCGAGGCGAGAATGCCCTTTACGATCCGGTTGGTCGCGGTGTCGATCTGCTTCTGCGCGCCGTAGAGCGAGGCATAGACTTCGCTCTCGGGCACCACGAAACCGAGCATCAGGTTTTCTGCCCCGATTCCACCATTGGCTTGCCACATGTTGATGGGCTGCAGCGGGTGCATGACAACCAGCAATCCCACCGGGTTACCATCCTTTTGGACCGTTACCTTGGAGATGGTGGTGGCACCCGGACGCGGCATGCGGAGGTTGGCAATGTCCGGGAAACTGCTCTTGAACAGGCTGCGCTCATTGCTGGTGACGCCTGTGCCGGCTGCGGAGACTTCGGTAAGGCCAAGAAGCTTCTCGTCTTCACCCTTCACCGTCAGAACGTTACCGTTTTGCTGCGCAAGGAAGGCGAATCCCGTGTCGGCGATCTTGACGCCTTGTACCAATTGGGTGAGCTGGTCGAGCGTGATGTCCACTCCCACCATGCCGGCAACATCGCTGCGCGACTTGTTGTAGATCGGCTGGAAGTAGCTGACGATCAACTGGCCGGTGATGGCGTCAACGTAGGGAGCCAGCACTGTAATATCGTTGGCGACGGGGCGTGAGGCTGGGTCCTTCAGCCACTGCTGCCAGGCCTCATAGACGCCGGGAAAGAAGAAATCCCACCAGTTCTTATCGTTGTGGCCAGGGTAAAGCTTGTCGAAGTTCTGGGCCTGGTCCGAATAGGGGACTGTGCGCATGATGGGGCGTTCCTTCGGCCCCACATAATACATCTGCAGTTTGCTCTGCCCGGTTTCCATGAGTGATGGTGCGACGAGATCGAAGGAGGTCGAATCGCGCACCGCCTGCTCGACGTCGGCACGCATCTTGCCGTTGCCGTCGAGGAGGTAGCTCCATACGCTGATGACCGAAGGCTCGCCACTGCGGTTCTGCAGCCAGCGCGTCTGCGCATCATAGACCATCGAGTCCTGGAAGCCGGTATTGTCGTTCAGTAGCGCGCCAAGGTCGCGTCCGAGCTTCGGATCGTCGACGAGGCGCTGGGTGAAATTTGCCAACATGTTCACCTGGTCGAAGGTGCGCGCGAACATCAGGTCGGCGCGCTGCGCCGTCATGTCGATATAGCTCTCCAGAAATCCTTCGCTTGCCTTGGTGAGGCCAGTCTCGATTTCGGTTGAGGCGTCACGAGACAGTTTGGCAACGTTCCACAGCGCCACGACACCGCCGAGCAACAGGGACGCGAGCACGGCGCCCCCGAGAAGCGCAATGAACTTCGTCCGGAAACTGGTGAGCAGGCTTCCTTTCAACGGTGGACTGATAGGAATATCCGTCATGTGGGCTTTCGCGCCGAAGCGGCCCAGATCGGCCAACCAGCATATCCCTTGGGGTGTAGCGCAGCGTAGATCTGGTCCTGGAAACCCTGACGGAATCTGGCGATGAATTCCGGGCTGTCACCGCGGTCTCGCGCCATTTCTCCAGCAAATACGTTTTCCCACGCCTGGATCATGTTGGCGAAGTCCTGCGGGTCGCCGTCGCCGTTGGTCACCATGAAGCTGTCGACGAGGATGTCCTCGAACCCTGCATCTGCCAGATAACGGCGGCTCTTCGGCCCAAGCTCGACATCCATCTTGAAGTCCGCGAAGAGCTTCGCCACTTCCGTGTAGGTCCACTGGATCGACTCGCCGCGTGGTTCGCCAAGGCAATGTGAGTTCTTCTCGTTGGTGATGTACACTCGACCGCCGGGCTTGCAGATGCGGTAGAGTTCCTTGAGGATCAGTTCCGGACGATCGAAGATTTGCAGCGAATGCCGGCAAGTGACGAAGTCGAACTGGTTGTCCTCGATCACCATCTCGGAGGCATCGCCATAAACATATTCGATGTCGGCGATTCCGAACTCCGCCGCCACCTTGCGTGCATAATCCAGGCTCGTGCGCGAATGGTCTAGCGCCAGGATGTGGGAGGGCTTCAGTTCCTTTTGTACAAGGACGGCGAAGTCGCCGATACCGCAGCATATATCCGCAACGGTCATGCCAGGCTTCAGGCCGTGGCGCGGCAGCAGGTGCCGTTCATGGCGCCACGTCAGCTTGGTCTGGTTGCGCAGGATTGGGATGAAGCCACCTTCCTCGAGAAAGGACTGGCCGGGATAGAAGTCGTTGTCATATTCGTTGACGGTGACATTCGGCAGGCGCTCGGCGAGTGGCAGGAACTTGCGCGTCGACCAGCCCATCACGCTGGACGTCACCACTTCGATCCTCAATTCGGGACGCGTGTCGCAGACCTGCGACACCAGATTGGTGATTGCCCTGAAGGCGACGTTGTTCAGCCGTGCCAGTCGCTTGACGTTCAGGTAGAAAGTGCCGCGTACTTGTGCGAGCGAGTTGGTGAGCGCCTCGGCGAGAGGCCTCATCTCATCTTCGCTCTGCGGGCGGAGTTTGCCGGCTATGACGAACTCCTGGTTGTTCTCGTTGAAGCTCGCCTGGTAACTGCGGTCAATGCTCATGCTGCGGCTCCTTCAAGTGTTAATTCAGCCGCAAGCTTCAACCGATTACCCTTCTCCGCTACGATAGCAATACGCGCCCTGTAGTCGACGGCAACTTCGAGCAGGCCCAGATGCGGGTCAGGCTTGCCAGGAGAGAACAGGGCGGAGTGATAGATGCCTGCAAGGTCAGGCTGCGTCAGTCGCTGCGCGGCGTCGCGGTAGAAGGCCAGCGTCATGTCATCGCAGGGCAGATCCAGCTCGATCACATCGCTGTCGCCCAAGCGGCTCACCCGGCAGGAGAAGTTTCCTTCGGGCCCATGATGCGCGAATGCTGTTTCAAGAAGTTCGTTGAGTGCCGAACTGAGCAGATTTGCGTAGAGCAGCGAGTCGGTGCGGTTGTGGCTCACCATGCGGGCAAGATAGGACGAGATGCGGTCGCAATGCAGCCACTCCGAGGCGAAGGCCTCGATGCCCATGGAGATTTCGACTAGCGGTTTGGTGCCACTCATTCCATTGGTCCCGGCATGTCCTCAGGCGGTCCGGTGATCTGCTGGAGGCAAATCACAGAGGAGGGTTGCGAAGATTGAAGCTTACGAAAGGAGCCGCCCAGTTCGCGATACTAGCGGCGGCGTATTGCTCGAACAAGGAGATTTAGCTTGCGCTCGGGACGTCGGCATCACAGTTTCGCGCTCGGTAAGACCTGGGGGAGAGATGCGCGTGACAGCAAATAGCAACGATAGGAAGCCCCGGGCCCCCGTTTTCATCTCTGCACCGCTGGCGGCTCTCGTTGAGGGCATTTACCGCGCGGATACCACGATCGGGCGTCTGCGCCTGAAGGGTAATCTTGGCATCGGTACGTTCAATGATCTCGATGGTGAGATGGTACTGCTGGACGGCCAAGTCTACTGTCTGAGGCCGCACGGCAATGCCGAGGTCATCGCCGACGACGTTCGCACTCCATTCGCCTTGACCACGCATTTCGAGGGTGACACTGAGGATCAGTTCGGGAGAGTGGAGGAAGCCGCCTTCGAGCATGCGCTGCTCGAGCTCGTGCCATCACCCAACCTGATGTATGCGATCCGCATCGATGGCCGCTTCGACTATGTGCGCGCCCGCTCGGTGCCGAAGATGATGAATTACCTGCCGCTCGCCGAAATAGCCAAGCTGCAGACGGTTTTCGAGTTCAGGGATGTTGAGGGAACCATCGTCGGTTTCTATACACCCAATTTTCTTGCCGGCGTGCATCTCCCGGGCCTCCACCTGCATTTCATCACCAAGGACCGCACCCGTGGAGGACATCTGCTCGCCGCAGCGCCCAACAGTGTCAGCGTGAAGCTCCAGCACGCCCCGTCGGTTGAACTGGGTCTGCCCATGACGCTCGACTTCCTCACCATGGAGCGCGTGCGCGACATGGAGGCTGACCTCGACAAGGTCGAGCGCTGAAACAAAAAAGGGCGCCGCTCATTCCGGCGCCCCTGAATGATCGATGCGGCTCGCTTACATGTGGGCCGGCGTGGCCAGCGCCATGGCGCGCTCGAAGATCTCGATGTAGTGGTTCACGTTCTGGCCGATCAGCTCCATCTTGGAGAATTTGGCGATCCGCTCGCGTGCCTGTTTCAGTTCGGATTGCGGCACGATCTGACGAATGATGCCGCAGGTCTCGGCCAGCGACATCAGGCAGCAGTCGCGCGGGTCGGGCAGGCCGTCGCGGAGCAGGACTTCCAGAAGGCGCAGCTTTACCTCGCGGATTTCCTTGCCGTCGATTGCCGGGTAGCGGCGGGTCTTGAGGAACCACAGCAGGCGGCCCTCGGTCTCGACCAGGATCCTCTTGTCGCACAGCCGCTTCAGGGCCTGTTCGCGCACCGGGTCGCCAAGTTCGATCAACTGGTTGATGAGATTGTCAGCGCTGCTATCGAAGTCGGCGGCCGAGAGGCGCGCCAGCACCGGGTCGAGCGAGGCATCGCCGGTCGGGGTCTTGTCTACAACCCAGACGCGATTGACGTCGTTGTCAAGACGGCCCTGAAGCGCGAGTTCCATGATCGCTGCACCAACAAAGCCGGCCCGCTGGTATTCCAGCGGAATATCGACGAAACCGCCGTCTTCATCCTTGAGGGTGAGGAGGAGGAATTCCTCTGGAACTGTCAGCATGGTCATGGCCCCGTAAGAAAATGTCTGATCGGCAGTCATCGCCGCGGCGCGCACCATAACCAGTTTTGACGCCAAGCGAAATCATCATTTATGCGCTTCCGCCAGCAGTTCGCGGCAACCCGCCAGCGATGCAGGGGCTTGACCTGCGGCGCTGACGTGCGATACCCGCCACTGTAACGAACTTGATGAAGGATTTTCGCGTGACCGGCCGCCTCGATATGTCGCTGGCGAATGACGTTCAGGAGGTGGCACGCGTCATCGACAGCCTGGAGGAATTCGGCGCGGCGCACGGCATCCCGGCGGAGCAGTGCCTGCGCTTTGGCCTGGCCTTGGATGAGCTGATCACCAATATCATCTCCTATGGCCTCGCAGGCCGCAGCGACGGCATTATTGTCCTCGCCATTGAACAGCGGGATGGCATTCTGCATGCCGAACTTGGTGATAATGGCCCAGCTTTCGACCCGCTGGCCGCCGAAACCACGCCGCCCGCCGGCGACATCGAATCCCGCGAAGTGGGGGGGCTGGGCCTCACACTCGTGAAAAGCTTCATGGACCGTCTTGACTACAGGCGTGTCGATGGGTTCAACCGTTTGACTATGGAAATGAAAGTGAAGGCAGCCTAGGCTGCCTCAGCAGGGAGACAAGCACGTGACCAGCCTCAACCACGAAACCGTGAACGGCGCCCTCGTTCTCAAGCCGTCGCGCCGCATCGATTCGAGCAGCGCCAAGGCCTTTGAGGACGATGCCTCAGCCCTTCTCGACAAGGGCCCGAAGAAGGTAGTGATCGACGCAACTGACCTCGACTACATCTCGTCGGCCGGGCTGCGCGTGATCCTGACGACCGCCAAGAAGGCGAAGACGGCGGGTGGCGGCCTCACCATCGCCTGCGCAAAGAACAACGTTAAGGAAGTCCTTGCCGTCTCGGGCTTTGACAACATCTTCGGCCTGCACGACAGCGTCGCCCAGGCGATCTCCTCGCTCGCGTGAGCGCGGATCCAGGTATTGAGGGCGCAGCCGGTCCCGAGGGCCGGCTCGCCGCACTCGAGGACGAACTCGCCAGCGTGAAGGCGGAGCTTGAGGACATCAACCTCCTTTATCAGGCGACGATCGAGCACGGCGAGGCGGTGGAAGACCAACTCGCCGAGGCGAACCTCGCCCTGCAAGTCACCCAGAAGCGGCTCTCCGAGGAACTCACCGAAGCCGCGAACTATATTTTCTCGATCCTGCCCGAGCCCCGCAAGGAAACACCCCGCACCGAGTGGCTGCTGGTGCCTTCCACGGAACTCGGCGGTGACAGCTTTGGCTATCACGAGATCGATGGCGACCATATCGCCTTCTACCTGCTCGACGTGTGTGGTCACGGCGTGGGTGCGGCCCTGCTTTCAGTGACGGCTATCAACGTCCTTCGCTCGGCAGCGCTTCCCAACACCGACTTCCGCGACCCGGGCGCCGTACTCTCCGCCTTGAACGAGGCCTTTCCGATGGAAAGGCAGAACAACATGTATTTCACCATCTGGTATGGCGTTCTGAAGCGCAGCACCGGCGAGCTTCGCTATGCGAGCGGTGGCCATCCGCCCTCCGTGCTGCGCAAGGCGGACGGCAGCGTGGTGACGCTTTCGACCCCGGGCATCGCCATCGGCATGCTCGAGGCCATGAGCTATCGCGCCGCGCAATGTGCGATTGGCGAGGGTGATCGCCTCCATATTGTAAGCGACGGGACCTTTGAAGTGGAGACCGCACCCGGCGAGATGCTGGAGTTTCCGGTCTTTGTTGAACGGCTGGCCCGTAGCGCTAGCCCTGACGAAGTGCTCGACTGGGTGCGGGGGCTCAATGGGCCGGGCCCGCTTCCGGACGATTTCTCGCTGCTCAACATTCAGTTCTGACCATCATGGGACTCTTGCGGCGGCTTTGGCGGCACATCCTGGTCTTCCTGATTGGCGTGTTCACGGTCTGGCTCATCGTCTATGTCATCTTCAAGGTGACGGACAATACACTGCCGTGGATTCTCGCCGTCGCCGTCACCTACGGGATTGCCGCCTACATCATCCTACCGCGCGCCATCCGCATGGGTCTCAAGGTGCTGCATCGCCAGCACGTACCTGAATACACGACGACGGGCGACGGCCTGCCGGGCGACCCGGTGAACATCGCGCTCATCGGCACGCTGCCTCAGTTACGCGCCGCCTTCGCTGCCATTGGCTGGACCGAGGCCGACAAACTGGGCTTCGCAAGCTCATGGCGCATGGCGCGTGCCTTCGTTCTCAATAAGCCCTATCCGAGCGCGCCGTTCAGCTCGCTCTTCCTCTTCGGCCGCGGCCAGGACATCGGCTTCCAGAAGGCGATCGACAATAGCCCGCGCAAACGCCATCACGTACGATTCTGGGGCATCAACCAGTCTACCGTTCAGGATACGCTCGGAACTCCGGGCTTCTGGCTCAATACCGACCGCCCGTCCGATGATGTTGAGGCACTGTGGGTTGGCGCGGCAACACGCGACACCGGCTTCTCGCTCACATGGCTGTCATTTCAGATTACCCATGCGACGGCCGCAGATACCAATTCCGAGCGCGATCTCATCCTTACCGAGCTCCGCAGCAAGCAACTCGTCGGAGGGGTGACATCCTATAACGAACGCGGCGAGTTACCTTCGAAGCGCGTGAACCGCTATCTTTTCGACGGCGATGTCGGCGTAGCCGCTTTGACCACTTGAAACGAAACAGGGCGGCTTGCGCCGCCCTGCAGTCATTCGTGATGTGAGGTCGCTCATTTCACGTCGAATCGATCAGCGTTCATCACCTTGGTCCAGGCCTTCACGAAGTCCTGAACGAAAGTCGTCTCGCCATCCGACTGGCCATAGACCTCGACCAGCGCGCGGAGCTGCGAGTTTGAGCCGAAAACGAGGTCAACGCGGGTTGCTGTCCAAGTGACGGCACCGGTCTTGCGGTCGCGCAGTTCGAACACGTCCTCCGCCGGCGTCGTCGCCTTCCACACCAGGCCCATGTCGAGGAGGGTGGTGAAGAAGTCGTTGGTCAGCATCTCCGGACGCTTGGTGAAAACGCCATGCTGCGACTGACCGCAGTTTGCATTGAGCACGCGCAAGCCGCCCACCAGCGCCGTCATCTCCGGCGCGGTCAGCGTCAGCAACTGTGCCCTGTCGACCAGCAGTTCTTCGGCCGAGAGCGAGTACTTGGTCTTCAGGTAGTTCCGGAAGCCATCAGCCGTTGGCTCGAGAACGCCGAAGGATTCGACGTCCGTCTGCTGCTGCGTGGCGTCAACGCGACCCGGCGTGAAGGGGACTTCGACGCTGTGGCCTGCCTTCTTCGCGGCCTCTTCGATGGCGGCACAGCCGCCGAGCACGATGAGGTCGGCGAGTGACACGCGCTTCTTGCCCTTCTGCGCGGCATTGAACTCCTTCTGGATGCCCTCGAGTGCCGCGAGCGCCGTGGCGAGCTTTGCGGGCTGGTTCACGTCCCAGTCCTTCTGCGGGCTGAGCCGGACACGTGCGCCATTGGCTCCGCCACGCTTGTCGGAGCCGCGGAAGGTCGAGGCCGAGGCCCAAGCAGTGGCGACAAGTGCCGCGATGCCGATGCCCGCGCCGAGCGTCTTCGCCTTCAGCGTCTTTATGTCGGCGGCGTCGATGAGATCGAAGTCGCGGGCCGGGAGCGGGTCCTGCCAGATCAGGTTTTCGGCAGGAACCTCGGGGCCGAGATAGCGTACCTTCGGCCCCATGTCGCGGTGCGTGAGCTTGAACCAGGCGCGTGCATAGGCGTCGGCAAATTCAGCAGGGTTGTCATGATAGCGGCGCGAGATCTTCTCATAGGCGGGGTCTGCCCTTAAGGCGATGTCGGTCGTGAGCATGGTGGGGGCATGGCGCTTCGCGGGATCGAAGGCATCCGGTACCGTGCCCTGCGCATCGGCGTTCTTGGGCTTCCACTGCCAGGCGCCGGCGGGGCTCTTGGTCAATTCCCAGTCATAGCTCAGCAGGTTGTGGAAATAGTTGTTGCTCCACTGGGTGGGCGTCGTCGTCCATGCACCTTCGAGGCCTGAGGTGATGGCATCGCCCGCCTTGCCGCTCTTGTACTTCGAAAGCCAGCCCATTCCCTGCGCGGTGATGTCGGCTGCTTCGGGCTCGGGGCCGACGTCGCTGGCGGGGCCTGCGCCATGGGTCTTGCCGAAGGTGTGGCCGCCGGCGATCAGCGCAACGGTTTCTTCGTCGTTCATCGCCATGCGGGCGAAGGTCTCGCGGATGTCGCGGGCGGAGGCAACCGGATCGGGCTTGCCGTTGGGGCCCTCGGGGTTCACGTAGATGAGGCCCATCTGCACAGCGGCGAGCGGGTTCTCGAGGTCACGGTCACCCGAATAGCGCTTGTCGCCCAGCCAGGTGTCCTCTTTGCCCCAGTAGATGTCCTCTTCGGGCTCCCACACATCCGCACGTCCGCCGCCGAAGCCGAAGGTCTTGAAGCCCATGGTTTCCATGGCAACGTTGCCGGTGAGGATCATCAGGTCGGCCCAGGAAATCTGGTTGCCGTACTTCTGCTTGATCGGCCACAGCAGGCGGCGGGCCTTGTCGAGGTTGGTATTGTCCGGCCAGCTGTTGAGGGGCGCGAAGCGCTGCGTACCGTGGCCCGCACCGCCGCGGCCATCTCCGGTGCGATAGGTACCGGCGGAATGCCAGGCCATGCGCACGAAGAGCGGACCATAGTGGCCATAGTCGGCCGGCCACCAGTCCTGCGATTCGGTCATCAGGGCGGCCAGGTCCTTCTTCAGCGCCTTGTAGTCGAGCTTCTTGAAGGCCTCGGCGTAGTTGAAAGACGTCGGCATCGGGCTGGAGAGCGCCGAGTTTTGGTGGAGGATTTTCAGGTTCAACTGGTTGGGCCACCAGTCGGCGTTCGAGCGGCCGGTGAATGTGGCGTGCTTGGGCGCCCCGTGGAACGGGCACTGGGCGGCGGTGTCGGCGACCTTCTTGTCCATGAATTCTCTCCAATGATCGAAAAAATGTGTGCTTCGAGGTCGCGGCCGCTGCCAGCCAGACCATGCCCCACGCTTGAGGTTTTCTACTCCAGCTTAACGATTAGGAATAGTTGAATTTTCTGATCATTGCGATAAGAAGATCTTATGAATAATCTGACGCTCCGCCAGTTGCGTTATTTCGAGGCGCTTGCGCAACATGGGCACTTCGGCCGGGCCGCGGAGGCCTGCGCAGTGTCGCAGCCTGCGCTTTCGCTGCAGATCAGGGACCTTGAGGACTCGCTCGGCGCAAGCCTCTTCGAGCGAAGCTCTCGACAGGTAAGGCTGACACGATTCGGCGAAGACTTCTCTCTGCGCGTGCGTGATATCCTGCGTGCGGTTGATGAACTGGGCGATCTTGCCCGCGCTTCGCAAGGCTGGCTGTCGGGGCGCCTGCGCATTGGCATCATCCCCACCGTCGCGCCCTACCTCCTTCCGGCAATCGTCGGAAGCCTGAACCGCCTTCACCCCGGCCTCGACATCCATGTGCGTGAAACCCTGACAGCCAAACTGCTTCGCGAACTCTCGGAAGGGCGTCTCGACGCTGCCATCGTAGCGCTTCCCATTTCTGAGGCAGCCTTTACCGAAGTGCCCATTTTTGCTGAAGAATTCCTGTTGGTGAGACCCTCTGACGAGGCTGGCAAGCCTGTGCCCAGCATCGACATGCTCAAGGAAATGCGGCTGCTGCTGCTGGAAGAGGGGCACTGTTTCAGGGATCAGGCCCTAGCCTTCTGTAACATGGCCTCCAGTCTGCCGCGCGAGGTGCTGGAAGGGAGTTCCCTGTCCACCCTCGTCCAGATGGTCGGTGCGGGAATTGGCGTCACTTTCATCCCCGAAATGGCCGTTCCGGTGGAAACGCGCTCGGCCGCGGTGTCGATGTCCCGCTTTGCCGATCCGCAGCCACGCCGCACCATTGGCATGATCTGGCGGCGGACCAGCCCGCTGGCCGGTCAATTGCAGCACATTGCCGATATTGTCCGCCAGGCGGCGGATGGCCTGCGCTCTCCTGCGGCCCCACTGCAACCGGCATGAGCAAGCGTCATCGCGGCGGCCACCATTTATTGTGTGATTGAGGCTCGACCTGTAGAGTGTGCAACCGTGAAACACCTTCTCAGTGATCTCTCCAAGCGGGCGCTCATCTCGGACGAGCAGGCCGCCCTCATCATCGGCGAGGCTGCCGACGGCCGGGACACGGAAATCCGGCTGCTGCTCCGTCACGGCCTGGTCGACCAGCAGGTGCTGGCGACCGAGCTCGGCCGGGCGTTTGACCTTCCGATTGCCACCAAATGGCCAACTGGGCGGGTGCTGACGGATGCCATCTCATTGCGCTTCATGCGCGAGCGCCACCTGCTGCCGGTCGCCGTCGAGGGAGACAAGCTCTCGGTCATCGTGAGCGACCCCTCGGACGAGGCGACGTTGGCTGCATTGAGGCTCGCCTCCGGCCTCGACCTGTCGCTTTCGCTTGGAACCGACAACCAGATTCTCTCCGCCATCGAGCGCCTCGACGAAGACCGCGGCGCAAATGAGCAGGCTGGCGGCACGCCCGGTACGGAAGACGATGACACGCTGAAGGACCTGGCACTTGACGCGCCAGTCATCGACCTCGTCAACCGCCTGTTTCGCGAAGCCTCAGCGGCCCGTGCGACCGACCTTCACATCGAACCGGCGCGTGGCTACGTGATCGTTCGCCACCGTGTCGACGGCTTGCTGGAAGAGCGCGAACGTCTGGCGCCCGAACTGGGCCGTGCTGCCGTGTCGCGCCTCAAGATACTCACGAACCTCAACATCGCCGAGAAGCGCCTGCCGCAGGATGGCCGCGCCCGGTTGCGCATTGCCGAGCGTGAGCATGACATTCGCGTGGCGACCATGCCGACGATCCACGGCGAGAGCATCGCCATCCGCTTCCTCAGCTCCAACACCCAAGCCCCCGATATCAACCGGCTTGGACTGGCGCCTGCCGATCTCACGAAGCTTCGCGAGCAGATCCAGCATGCTCATGGCATGCTTGTTGTGACCGGCCCCACCGGCAGCGGCAAGACCACAACGCTCGCCGCGGTACTCGGTGTCCTTAACGATCCGCGCCGCAAGATCGTCACCATCGAAGATCCGGTCGAATACCAGGTCGAGGGCGCCAACCAGATCCAGATCCACAGCGAAATCGGACTTACCTTCGCACGTACGCTGCGCTCGCTGCTACGTTTCGACCCGGACATCATCATGGTCGGCGAAATGCGCGACGCGGAAACGGCGGGCATCGGTGTCAATGCCGCGCTGACAGGCCACCTTGTGCTCACCACCCTGCACACCAATTCCGCGGCGGGTGCGGTGGTGCGTCTGCTCGACCTCGGCGTCCAGGCCTATCTGATCGCCTCGACGCTGCGCTGCGTTGTGGCCCAGCGCCTGGTGCGCAAGCTTTGCATCCACTGCCGGGAGCCCTATGAAGCGACGCCCGAACTTCTGGCGCAACTGCCCGACAGCGCCGGTGCATCGGGCTATGGCAGCGTCACGCTCTACAAGGCCTGTGGCTGCACCTATTGCGGCAATACGGGATTTTCCGGTCGCGCCGCGATCTTCGAGGTGATGGTGATCGATGATCATGTTCGCCGCCTAATCAAGCCAGGCGTCTCGGCGGACGTGATCGCCCATGCGGCACGCAAGGCCGGCACCGCCAGCATGATGGCTGATGGCTTCGCCAAATGCCGGGACGGCCTCACCACCATCGAAGAACTCGGGCGCGTGACGTCGGAGGATTGATGGCGAGCTTCCGCTATTCCGCAATCAGGGACACCGGCGAGAAGGTCCTCGGCACCATCGAGGGCGCCGACCGATCGCTGGCGATCAGTCGCCTGTCGGAACAGGGCCTGCACCCCATCGACATCCGCGAGGAGAGCGGCGATGGCGGTACGAACACCTTCATGAGCTTAACGGGTGGCCGCATCCCCCGGCAAGAACTGACTGGGTTCACCCGACAGCTCGCATGGCTGCTGCAGGCTGGAACGACCCTCAACCGTTCGCTTGAAATCCTCTCGGGTGAAACTTTTTCGAAGCCGCTTGCCGCTGCCCTTACCGAGGTGCGCGGGGCCATCCGCAAGGGACGCAGTTTCCATGACGCGCTGGAGGAGACAGGCGCCTTTCCGCCGTTCTACCTCTCGATGGTCGAGGTTGGCGAGGCAACGGGGACGCTCGCATCGGTGCTTGATCGCCTCGCCACCGCGCGTGAGCGCGAGCAGAAGGTCAGGGGCAAGGTCGTCTCAGCGCTTGTCTATCCGATCATGCTCGTCGTGCTGTCGATTGGTGTCGTCATCTTCCTCATGGTTTCGGTGGTGCCCGGCATCAAGGACATGATCTCGAGCAGTGGCGCGCCTGTTCCCGAGACCGCCAAAATGGTGCTGAATGCATCCGACTGGCTGATCGCCAACGGCATCACGCTGGCGGTTGCCGTGGCACTTGCGGTCATTGCCATGGCCTTCCTGTGGACACGTACAGCGCTGCCTCGGATCATCCGCGACATGGCCCTCAGGCTGCCTTTGCTGGGCACGCTCCTGATGAAATCCGAAGTAGCGCAATTCTGCCGTCTTCTTGGAACACTATCTGCGGCGGGGATGAACCTGCAGGCCAGCCTGAAGCTCATCGCCTCGACCAGCCCTGACCGTCGTATCCTCAAGGCGGCGGGAGACATGGAGGTAGCACTGCGTCGCGGTGAGGATTTCGTGGCACCGCTCGAACGGTCGCGCATCCTGCCGCCACTGCTCGCCCGCATGATCAAGGTCGGCGCGGAGACCGGCAACCTGACGCCCAGTCTGCTGCGCGTCACCGACATCCTCGACGACGAACTGGACCGCCTCACCGATCGCACCGTCTCGCTCCTCGGCCCCATCATCATTCTCGTGCTCAGCGTGTTCGTCGGCTTCATCATCACCTCGCTGATGAGCGCGGTCATCTCCATAAACGATCTGGCCATCTGACAAACAGGATTTCAACCCATGCTTTCCAACCGCATCCAGACGCAGCTCCGCAACAAGGCCCGGTGCCGAAAGAGCGAAGGGGGCTTCACCCTCGTCGAGTTGCTCGTCGTTCTGGTGATCCTCGTACTGCTCGCCTCGATCATTGGTCCGCGGATCATTGGTTATCTCGGCAGCTCGCGCACCAAGACCGCGCATATCCAGATCGAGAGCCTGGTGACGGCAATGGAACTCTTCCACATCGACGTTGGCCGTTATCCTTCGTCCACCGAAGGTCTCGCTGCACTGGTGAAATCACCCGGTAACGTTCCCGGCTGGAACGGCCCTTATCTTGCCAAGGCTGGTGTGCCGCCGGATCCATGGGGTAAGCCCTATGTCTACCAGGCTGGCCAGAATGCTGGTTCCTTCGAGATCAAGAGTCTCGGCGCTGACGGCAAGGAAGGCGGTACTGACGAGAATGCCGACGTCTCGAACTGAGGCACAGGCAGGCTTCACCCTGCTCGAACTGCTGGCGGTGCTGGTGATCATGGCGCTGTCCGCGACCGCCGTCATGTCTATTGGCCGGGCCAGCCTCGAGTCGGCCCGGGCGCGCTCCTTCATCGTCGATGCTGAGGCGCTGTTTCGCGATGCCCGCACCCAGGCCATCGAGAGTCATTCCCAGACGGCGGTGATCATCGACATCAAGAGGCGGCGGCTCAGTCTCGAGGGTGGCCGCTCGCTGGAGATGCCGCAAGGCCTTTCACTCGACGCGAAGGTCGCGGTTCCCAAGAATGGAGGGCTACCCGCCGTCCGTTTCTTTCCTTCCGGATCATCGAGCGGCGGCGAACTTGCCTTCGGGTTCCGCGGCCGCAGCTATGGTCTCCACATCAACTGGCTGACGGGGCGTGCCGATGTCCAGGCCCTCTGAAAATCAGGCAGGCTTCTCGCTTGTGGAGGTGCTGTGTGCGCTGGCGGTAGCTGCCAGCGCCATCGCCGTGCTCACCGGAGGCGTGGGAGGTGCGCTCAAAGGCGCCAGTATGCTCGACCAGCATCTTGGCGCCCGCCTGATCCTGCAGTCGATCCTTGAAGACGAGCTGGCGGCGGCACAAACCGCACCTGCCCAGCGCGAGGGCAACTCGGGTCCCTACCACTGGCAACTCCTCATCGAGCCTGTCCCAGCACCTGCCAAGCTTGACGGACCCTTCCGGATGTACCGCCTCACGGCGAATGTGGGTTGGGGCAGGGGCGGCGACGTCACCGGCACGGCCCTGAAGCTCAGCCGATGAAGCCCAACCTCACATCGCGCTGCGACGCCGGCTTCACGCTTATCGAAGTGCTGGCTGGACTGGTATTGGCCTCGCTCATTCTCGTCTCGCTCAATATGGCAATGTCGGCTGTGGGCAAGGGCACGGACCGAACGCGGCGGAGCCTCGGTGAGCAGTCGGAAATCGGTGCTGCGGTCGATATCTTCAGCCGCGACGTGGCACGCATCGCCAAGATCCGGCGACCCGCTCCACCGGATCAGTTCACGGGTTATGTTTTCGACGGCGGTGCGGATGCAATGGTTTATCCGCTCCGCGAGCAGGAAGCGCTGGAAGAGCCTGGGCTCTATCTTGTTCGACTCAGCGTCCGCGAAAAGGATGGTCAGGCCACGCTGCTCCGCGAGCGCGCACCTCTGCCCAACGGGAGCAATGCTGCTCTGCCGCAGTGGCGCGACCCCGTGGTGCTGCTTTCGGGTCCCTTTGACATTGCCTTCGCCTATCGCGCCCAGCGCTCAGGCCAGCGTGAGTGGAGCAGCAGCTGGAAGGCGGCCGAGGTCATGCCGGAGCAGATCCGCCTTACTGTCACCAACAATGCCACCGGCCGGCTGCGCGTGCCGGGCTACGTGCAATCTCTGGCGATCGATTCCGAGGTTGACTGTGCCGGAAACCATGAGGCGCGCTGTGGTACGGCTGATGCAAAGGAAACGACACAATGACGCGCGCTCCGGCACAGGCCCGTGAGCGCGGCATCATCCTGATCGCTGTCCTGCTCGCCGTGGCCATCATGGCCGTGATGGTGGTCGCGGCTGCGGCGCTTACACGCTCCGGCATCGGCAATGAGCAGTTGGAGCAGCGCCGCCTCTCATCTCATCTCGCACTGCGCTCCGGTATCGAGGCTGCCAAAGCCCTGATTCTCGCAACGCCGGAAAAACAGCGCCTGTCGTTATCAGGTGAGGAGGTTCCGGTCGATCTCGGCGGCGGCGTATCGGCCACCGTGACGCTGCGCGATGCTGCTGGCTATATCGATCTCAACCGCTCTGATCCCAAGCTCATCGAGGAGGTTGCCCGGTTCAGTGGCCTCGGCAAGGCTGCCGATGGGCTCGCCGAAAAGATTACCAAGCTGCGCAAGGCGGCTGCTCCCGAGCAGGCTGCAGCCCAGCCGCAGCCAACCCCGCCCAAGCAGGCGGCGGTTCCCGCCGGCAGTGCGGCCACCGCCCAACCGACGGTCGACAAGGCCAAGCAACCCCCCGTTCCCATCATTTTCCTGGCGGTGGACCAGCTGCCGGGCCTGCTCGGTATTTCGTCCGACGATGCGCAGGCGCTGGGGGCGGGGCTTACCGTCTATAATCCGACCGGCGAGATAAATCCGCTTGCAGCGCCCGATCAGGTGCTGCAGTCCATACCTGGAATGACGGAGCAGGATATTTCGAATATCGAGATGGCGAGAAAACTTGGCACCGGCACATCGGACAGCAGACTGCAGCAGCTTATCCAGCGCCTGCCGGGACTGCTCACCGTGAAGGAGCCGCGCGTCTTCATGGTCGATGTGAAACTCGATGGCGGGCCCGGCATTTTGCCCGGCAGTGACGCGCGCGCCGTGGTGCGCCTCCTGCCGGAGGGACAGATGCCCTTCGGCACGCTGGCCCTGGAGGAAGAATGACGATGGACGACAGGAACATGACCTTTTCCGTCGCCAGCATCTGGAACGGTCTAACCGGCCCGGTGCTGGCGTTGGCTGAGGAACTGGCGCTACGCCGCGCCTCTGGCGAACATCCTGCCATGGAACTGCTGGTGCGCTCCGGCGGCATCGATGCCCTGGGTGTGAGGGGAGCGACCCGAGAACTGCTGCTCAGCGCGCCTGGCCGCTCGCAGCAGGCCTTACAGGACATCATCCAGAGGCTGCCTGGCGGAATTGGCCGTGAGGTTGAACTCAGCTTTGCCGCGGACCAGTCGATCAGCCAGCAGATCATGTTGCCGCAGCAACCGCACGATGTGCTGCGCGCGATCGTCCGCAACAAGGTGGAAAGCCTCGCACCATGGCCTCTCGCGCAGTGCCTTTACGGAATGCGCGTCTCCCCGGTCGCCGGCGATCCGCAACATGTTTCGGTCGATGTTGCGGTGGTGAGTCGCGCTCTTCTTGATGACCTCGCCGCCATGCTGCGTAACTCAGGTGTGGAGGTGAAGGCCCTTTCCGTCGTCTTGCCGGATGGCCACGCCGTTGCAATCGAACTGGGTGGCGACGACGTTCGACGCGCCGCGCGCATCCGTGCAGCGCAGTTGGCGAAACTTGCCGCTGCTGCGCTGTTTCTGCTTCTGCTCCTTGGCCTGTTCTGGGTCTACCGCACGTCTTCGGAGGCCTCGCGCTTGGATGGCGAGTCAGCCAGCCTCATGGCATCGCTGAAACCGGGCGGTGCGCCGGCGGGGGAGACACCGCTGGTGTCCGCCGCCAACCGGCTCCATCAGGCGCGGCGGGAGCGGCTTTCCGCCGTGGCCGTTCTCAACGAGGTGTCAAACCTGCTGCCGGACACCGTGCATCTGGTGGCACTGACGCTCGAAGGCGATCAGTTGACCATCAAGGGGCAGGGCAGTGGCGTTCCTGGCCTCATCCAGGTTCTCGAAGCCTCTCCAGATTTCCAGAGCGTGAATTTCGCCGCGGCAACCGAGCTCGATCAGAACAGCAACTCCGATAGCTTTTCGCTCATTGTAACTCTTGAGAAAGCCCCCCCCCCGGAGGCCGCGCCATGAGCAGGCCGACCGCGCTAGCGCGGGATCTCGCAACTGCCGAAGTCTACGCCGGACATGCCTGCTGCCAGAAGCGAGGTGCTGAGCGCACCCGTCGCCCGGTTCATGAATACTGCGCGGGCCGAGATTTCCGGACCGTCCTTGCTGACGCCGACGATTGCCGTTTCGCGGATGTCAAACTGCATCGGCGCCTCGGTACAACCTTGGTCGGAGTAGCGACTGGGGCACAGTTTATAGGTGCCGGCCGCAAGGTCCAGCAGCATGCGCTGGGACTTGCCGCTATTGTCACAACCAGTCGAGAAGCACAGGTTTCCGCGGCTGATGAGACAGTCGAGGGTTTCCGCCCGTGCAAGTTTTGGGCAGGCCAGAACGGCCATAGCCATGAGGGCCAGCGGCATGGGTGAGCGGATGGTCAGGGGCAGCATGCGATACGTCATAGCCGGAGTGACCGTCATTGTCGACGCGCGCGGTGCCGGCAGACTGGTGACGCTATGACCCTTCTGAGCGCCACCAGGGAGCTATCAGCGGATGCTCGCAGGGGCGTGGCGGTTCTCGCCGTCGTTTTGCTTGCATTGGTTGTTGCCGCCTATTTGCTGCTGGCCTGGCACTCCGCTGCCGCGGATCGACTGCGGCAGGCCGAGGCGGAGCATGACATGGTGGTTGCCCGTACCGCCAAGGCAGCGAGTGACGGAACGACGCGCCTCACGGCAGCCGATGAGGTGGCGCCGATGTTTCTCGATGGCGCGACGCCAGGTCTTGCCTTCGCGAAATTCCAGAGCATCGCTGGCGATGCCGCCACGGCAGCGGGGCTCGAAGTGAAGCGCATGCAGCCGGTCGACACCGGTGACGGCGAAGGCGCGTTGCCCTATCGCCTGAATGTCGATGCCGAAGGCAGCATCGAGCAACTTCGGAACTTCCTCGCCGACGTCGAGTCGCGGCTTCCCGTCATGTTCGTCACAGGCCTCGAAATCCAGCCCGCGTCGGCCGAGGGGGAGGGCGATGAATATCCTTCGGAATCCCTGCGCATGACGGTCCGCATCGAGGCCTATGGATGGAGGGTGCAGCCTTGAACAGGCGCCTGGCAGGCATGACAGCGGTTGCCGCCGTTCTTGGCGGTTATCTCGCATACCAGGGCCTTGGCCCATTGCCATCAGGCAGTGGCGTCAATGTATCAGCCCCCGACATAGCCGTACCGCGCAGTGTGCCGGTGAAGCTCAATCCCCTGCAGGATCTGGATCCAGCAACCTTCCAGGCCATCGTGGACCGGCCGTTGTTCAACCCGTCGCGCCACCCGCGGCCGCCAGAACCGGTGAACACGCCGCCGCCGGTCGTTGAGCAGCCGGCCGTTGAGCAGCCTCCGCCTCCGCCTCCGCCTGTGCCACAGGGTCCTGGTCCCGATGATTACAAGCTGCTTGGCGTATCGTCCGGTCCTGACGGACGCATTGCGGCGGTGCGCATCGCGTCCAGTGGTGACGTGGTCTATCTCCGCAAGGGCGAGGGTGTGGACAGTTGGAGCGTCGTCGATATCGGTGAACGTACCGTGGCCATCGGCACACCGGACAATGCCTTTACCTATGGCCTTTTCGCCAATACCGACGCGGCGCCATCGGGCGAGGAGGGGCAATCCGGCTCGGTGATTCCAGGACAGAACCAGCCATTGCCGCTGCCCTTGCCGATGCCACAGCCCAGGCAGCGCGCTGGTCAGCCGCCCCTGCCGGAGCAGCACACGCTTCCGCCAAGTACCGGTGGCTAGCGGCGGCCTCAGTCGAAATTGAGGTTCTTCATCTTGTCACGCAGGTTCTGAGAGGTGCGTGCTGCATCCTCGCCATTGTGGATGATGGTCGGCGTGATGAACACGATCATCTCGGTGCGCGTGGCGATCCCGCCTGTCGTACCGATCAGCCTGCCGATCAGCGGCAGCTTGTCAGCCCCCGGAACTGTGATTCGGCTCCGATCCTCCGTGCCGTTGATCAGTCCGCCGAGCAGCACGGTCTGCTGATCGTTCACCGATACCTTGCTGTTGATCGTGCGCTGAGAGAACTGCGGATTGTCACCCACGCCGGTCCGCTTCTGGACGGCGGAGAGTTCTTGCCCGAGGTCGATCATCACGACGCCATTGGCGTTGACGCGCGGCTTCACTTTCAGAACCACGCCGGTGTCGCGGTATTCGTAGGAGTTCACCGTTTGGCCACCCTGCGTGGTCTCGGTCTGCGTCTGTATGGGCACCTGATCGCCGACCTTGATGGTGGCGGCCTCGTTCTCCATCACCAGCAGAGAGGGTGACGATACAATGCGCACGTTGGTGACCTTCGACAACGCGTCCACCACGACCTGTGGACTCTCGATGCCGCCGAGAACCACATTCATGCCAGGATATTTCGGGCTGATCACCTTGTCTCCCGTCGCCGCCTCCTTGTCGGTCAGCGCGAAACTGAAGTTGCCGCTCTGGAAATAGGCTTGCACACCATATTGCAGGGTGTCGTTCAGCGTCACCTCGGCGATCGTCGTGTTGATGAGCACCTGGGTCGAGGGCCGGTCGATCTGAGACAGTGTCGACTGAATCTCGCGGTAGTCCTTGGGCGTGGCACGAATAAGCAATGTATTGTTGGCGGGAATGGGCGTGATGCGGATGCCGGAGGTTTCCAAACCAACGCTGGCGCCATTGTTTGCCGCGTCGTTCGTCGGCGCTGTGCTTGAGGTTGTCGTCGTGTCTCCGCCCTGGTCGCCGGACTGTCCCCCGGGTGGTTGCGGCACACCGCCCATGTCATTCTGCTGTTGATCCTGTCCTTGCTGATCCTGAGTGGCCCCGCCGGAAGAAACGTCGATCGCCTGCGAATTCGGCGCCACCTCTGCGGTGGTTCCCGCTCCGGCAGAGCCTGAGCCATAGGTTGCGGTCAGGATTCTCGCCAGATCCACGGCATTGCCGTTTTGCACCGCATAGACATAGGATTTGGGTGCGTCGAGATTCTCCCGGTCAAGACGCCTGACCCAGGTGATGGCGCGCCGGACCTTTGCCTGATCATTGGCGATGATGACCATGCTGTTGATGCTTGGCACCGGGATGATCCTCAGGCCGTTGGATCCGGCATTGGCGCTGTCCTGCGCGAAGACCTTCGACACCTGTGCGGCGATGTCCTCGGCGCGACCGTTCTCGAGTGAGGCCATGCCGAAGGTCTGGTTTCTCATTGTGTCGATGTCGAAGTTCAGCACCACCTCAACCAGCGACCGGCGCTGCGAGGCGGGACCACGGATCAGGATCATGTTGCCGGCGTTCCACGCCTTTGCCGATCCGATCTGCTGCATGAACCCATCGAGCAGGTTGACCATCGCGCTCGGGCCCACATAGCGCAGTGGCACGGCACTGACACCATAGCCCGGTGAGATGTTCTTGCCATCATCCAGGTTGTTCGCGTCATTTTCCATTGCTTGCTGCAAGACGACCTTGAAGTTCCCGTCTGATTGCACGAGGGCTGCATTGACCATCTTGAGGCAGGCTTCAAAGGTATCGAGCAACTGCCTCGCGCTGAGCGCCCGGTTGCTCACCATGGTGATGTTGGCCTGCAGGTTTGGGTCGATCGTGTAGTTGTAGCCAAGCG
Source organism: Bradyrhizobiaceae bacterium (assembly GCA_947475225.1). GTDB lineage: Bacteria > Pseudomonadota > Alphaproteobacteria > Rhizobiales > Aestuariivirgaceae > Aestuariivirga. Next base: position 21,006 of record CANJMQ010000005.1, on the reverse strand, counting down.
TCTCGCCGAGGATCAGCTTGCTCGCATCGCTGACGTTCATGTCATCGACGTTGAAGGTGAATTTGCCATCCTCTTTCTCGCTGACCCCGGCGGGTGGCTTTCCGCCGTCATCGTCGGCCGTGGTGCTCACGCCGGGGTAAACCTCATAGCGCGCGGCCTGGGCCGCGGGTTGCATGACCGGTCCATTCCCACGACTCGTCACCTTTTTTGGCGTCTTCGCGGTGAGATCGATCTGGTTTGTGCTGTCCAGCGAGGCGGAGGGCGCTTGGCAGCACGCCAGCAGAAGACCTGCGCCGCACAGAAGGGCATGTCTGGCGAGTCGGAAAATATTGTTTCTGGTGCCGTTGAAAAGGCCGGCCGGAGGCAAAGCGATACTCCCTGCGGCCGGGGCCAACAGCCCCGGCCGGTGAAGAAAAACCTAATGATCGATGAAGCTTATGCGTCGATTCGGTAATCAAACCCTTAATCCAGGGTTGTTGTGTTCACCAAAATGAGACGACGTTAGACATGCGCCAGATCCAGAACAGGAGGATGACGGGGGCGATGAAACTGCCAAAGGGGATGTGGTCGCCCAGTTCCACCTTGCGTCCCGGAAGCATGGCCATGACGATGACCGCCGCCAGCCCGGCCAGGGCCGCTGCAAGGCAGGCCGGAGGCAGCAGAGCAGGGCCAAGCCAGGCCCCCGCGACGGCCGCGAGCTTCACATCGCCCAGCCCCAGCCCCTCAATGCCCCGCAGCCGGAACCAGATGGCGCGCAGCAGAAAGAAGCTGCCACCGGCCAGAACCGCGCCGAGCAGGCTCTCCGTAAGGCCCGCCATCCAGTCATCGGCATGGAACACCGCGATATTCGCGGCAATGCCCAGTGGAACGGCGGGATAGGACAAGGCATTGGGGATGATGAAGTGCCTGAGGTCCGTCAGCGTGATCAGCGCCATGAGCAGGGTCAGCACCCCGGTTGCAACGGCGGCTGCGGGCGGCAGCAGACGAAAGCCTGCAATCGTCACCACCGCGGCAAGGAGCAGCGCAGCCGCAATCGCCGCCCGGCTGAGCAGCGGATCATTATCGTCTGTCAAGTGTTCGTCCACGGCGGTCAACTTGAACGAGCCGCAGGAAAAAGGAAATGGCGCGCTCAGCGAAGCAGCTTGAGAGAGAGTTCAGAGTTCCGCAATCCACAGATATCTTCATGTCTTGACCCCCGAAGCCCCCACCGGCAGGACAGTTGCATGGGACTCGAATCCCGGGCGCTTGACGAGAGACAATTTTGGACAGTTCAGCACAGATCTTCGAAACCATCGCAGAGGAAATCGGTGCGCAGCCCAGGCAGGTTTTGGCCGCCGCCAGCCTGCTCGACGAGGGTGCAACCGTCCCGTTCGTCGCCCGTTACCGGAAGGAAGCGACTGGCGGTCTAGATGATACGCAGTTGCGCAAGCTGTCCGAACGCCTCGTCTATCTCCGTGAGATGGAGGATCGACGCAAGGCCATCGTCGATTCGATTCGTTCGCAGGGCAAGCTCAATGATGAACTCGCCCGCTTGCTGGCGCTCGCCAGAACCAAGTCTGAGCTCGAGGACATCTACCTCCCCTATAAGCCGAAGCGTCGCACCAAGGCGATGATCGCCCGTGAGAACGGCCTAGAGCCGCTGATCGACGCAATCCTCGCCGATCGCGCGGCAGAACCCGAAGCCCTCGCCGCCTCCTACATTTCCGAAAACGTCAAGACGGCGAAGGAGACCCTTGACGGCGCACGTGACATCCTGATGGAACGCCTCGCCGAAAATGCCACTCTGCTTGGCGAACTGCGTGCCTTCATGAAGGCAGAGGCTTTCCTCACCTCCAAGGTTGTGGTCGGCCAGGAGGAAAAGGGCGCCAAGTTCTCCGATTACTTTGACCATAAGGAGCCCTGGCGCTCCGTGCCCTCGCACCGTGCGCTCGCCATGCTGCGCGCCTCGAAAGAGGAGGTGGTGTCTCTCGATATTGCGCCCGATCCGGAAACAGGCCCGGCTCGGGCAGGTCAGTTCATCGCCAATGCCATCGGCATTCGCGGCACGGCACCGGGCGACAGGTGGCTGCGCGGGGTCGCCGACTGGACATGGCGGGTCAAGCTGTCGATCACCATGATGATCGATCTCCTTGGCACTCTCCGGAACCAGGCCCAGGAGGAAGCGATTGCCGTCTTTGCGCGAAACCTCAAGGACCTTCTGCTCGCCGCTCCTGCCGGGTCGCGCGCGATCCTCGGACTTGACCCCGGCATCCGCACCGGCGTGAAGGCCGCGGTGGTCGATGCCACCGGCAAGCTGTGTGCCACCGATACGCTCTATCCTTTCCAGCCGAAAAACGACCTGCGTGGCGCGCAGGCGAGCCTGCTTCGCCTCGTCATTCAGCACGGGGTTGATCTCATCGCCATCGGCAACGGCACGGCGAGCCGTGAGACCGAGCGCTTCGTGGCCGATGCGCTGTTGCTGCTCCCGAAGGACGCAAAGGTCCCCACCAAGGTCATCGTCTCGGAAGCCGGTGCCTCAGTCTACTCGGCCTCCGAACTCGCAGCGCGCGAATTCCCCGATCTCGATGTTTCGCTGCGCGGTGCGGTCTCCATCGCCCGCCGCCTGCAGGACCCATTGGCCGAACTGGTGAAGATCGAACCCAAGTCGATCGGCGTCGGCCAGTACCAGCATGACGTCGATCAGTACCAGCTTGGCCGCTCGCTCGGGGCGGTTGTCGAGGACGCGGTCAATGCGGTCGGCGTCGACCTCAACACCGCCTCGGCACCGCTGCTCGCCTATGTCTCGGGCCTTGGCCCGGGGCTTGCCGAAGCGATTGTCGAGCACCGCCACGCCAACGGCGCCTTCACGTCACGCCAGGAATTGCTGAAAGTCACCCGCCTCGGCCCGAAGGCCTTCCAGCAGTCGGCGGGCTTCCTGAGGATCCGCGACGGCGAGGAGCCGCTCGATGCCTCGGCGGTCCACCCGGAAGCCTATGGTGTCGTTCGCAGGATCGTCGAGTCCTGTGGCCGCGACATCCGCAGCCTGATGGGCGACACCGCCAAGCTGCGGGCCCTGACGCCGCAGGATTTCGTCAGTGAGAGTTTCGGCCTGCCCACCGTGAAGGATATTCTCGCCGAACTTGAAAAGCCTGGTCGCGATCCTCGGCCCGGCTTCAAGACCGCAACCTTCACCGACGGGATCGAGACGCTCAAGGACCTCAAGCCCGGCATGCAGCTTGAAGGCACGGTCACCAACGTTGCGGCGTTTGGCGCCTTCGTCGACATCGGCGTCCACCAGGATGGACTTGTGCATGTCAGCCAACTGGCCGATCGCTTCGTGAAGGACCCGCATGAGGTGGTGAAGGCGGGCGATATTGTTCGCGTTCGCGTCGTCGAGGTGGACGTGGCGCGCAAGCGCATTGGTCTGACCATGCGCAAGGACGGCGGTGAATCAGCGCGCGATCAGCGCCTGTCGCGTGACAATCAGGCGGAGTCGAAGGGCGGCAAGCAGGTTGCCAGGTTCGGCACATCAAAGCCCGTGGAGCCGGTGCAGAGCAGCAGCCTTGGTGCGGCGCTGCTCGCTGCCATGCAGCGCAAGGGCGAGCCGCGCTGAACTCCTAGTTGAAGGCCTGCTGCTGCACGCTCCAGCCGAGTTTTGCCAGTTGCTTCTGGGCCAGCGGTGTTGCCGTTCCGGTGATCACCAGGTTCAGCGGACCGGAAATGCCCTGGGCGCGCGCCGCCTGGGTGATCGCGGTGATGGACTGGCTGGTGCTCGCCGTCCACGACAGCGCATCCATCGGGAAAACGCCGAGGAGGCCATTGTCGCGCGTCGTCGCCATCGGCAGCGGCACGCCGGCGATGGCCATGAAGCCAGTGATGGACTTCATCTTCTGCTGGTAGGAGGCCATCAGCTCAATGCGCCAGCGCATGAATTCGGCATCATCGCGGTTGGCAACCTGCGAAGCGAGGCTGAGCAGCGCATCGAGGTTCCGTAGTTTCCCCATTCCACTCAGGGCGCCGGTCATCGCCGTCATGTCGGTGGGCGTGTAATTCGGATTGGCGAGCAGCGCCTCCACAATGGCGGGCGATACGCCCATTTTCAGAAGCGACTTGCGGTTCATGTCGAGAAGTTGCGCCGCCGAATAATCACGGACCATGTCGTTGAGGGTGCCTGCCGTCGAGACGTTGGAAATGATGGTGCCGGCCGCCCCGGGGATCGCGATGAATGCTCCCGTCACCACAAGTCCGCCAGCTGCCGCTGCATTCGACATCTGGTCCAGTTTCTGCTTCAGCGGCGGAAACTGCGAATAGGGGTCGACACCATAGTTGTAGGCGATCAGGCGCCGCTGCTTGGCAGCTCCTGTGATGGACTGCACCGCATTCTCCTGCGTCTTGCCCATGTTACGGATGCCGGAGCCAATGGAATTGAAGAGATTGCCGACGCCCGATACTGTGTTCTTCACCGTATCGACCGGATTCGTCACCAGCTTGCCGGCAAATTGCACGGGCTTCAGTCCCGCTTGAACCAGTGCATCGCCGAATTCCTTTGAATCTGAAGTGCGCTCCATCGCATCGATGGCGGCGAGTTCCTTGATGCGCGTCTGCAGGCGGTGGTCGCCATGCACGGCCACCGGTCCCCACGGTGTTTGCAGCGTGTAGATCCTTACATAGCCATCGCTGGGCACACTCTGGGCCACCTTGTAGCCCGGCCCCTGAACCTCCGATCCCAGCAGTGCACTGGCCTTGAAGGTGGGCGTGTTCTCGACGTCGGCAGCCCTGGCCCCGCCCGCCGCCACGGCGATGAGGAGGGCGAGTGAGGCAACCTTGAAGAGCTTGTGCATCTGAACCTCTGGCATGATGTGAGTCGCACGACGGGCGGATTAGAGCGCCTTTGGGCCCGAAAGCAACCCGCAGGCGGGTCTTGTCGTCAAATCGCTAGAAATGGTTGAGGTCCTTGGCCAGCATCACCGCCGTGGCATCATCTGCAGGCTTGAAGCGTGGATGGCGCAGGCAGTCGGGGTCGGCTGCCTCGGCTTCGCGCAAAGTGACGAGCACGCGCTCAACACCCTCAACGCTGGCATCGATCAGGCCCGCGTTGTTGTGCAGTCCATAGTGGTCGACCGCCCTGTAGTAGCCGTCGGTGCAGAGCAGTATCTCAGTCGGCATGCCCAGGTCGATGATCTCCGGCATCGCCAGTGCATCACGGCTTGCCTCCAGGATCGAATAGCCATCGGGCCGGTTGCGCCGGGCGCGGCCCTGCTTCAGTTGCGGCGCGAATTCGGCCAGCAGCGCCTTGATGTCGAGGACGCCTGCGCCACGCCGCTTGCGCACCTCGCGAGTGAGCCAGTGGTCAAGCTGGTTGTTGGGGGAGGCGGCATGGATGCGATGGCCGCCATCGCCATCGCGCGCCAGCAGGCATGAATCGCCCAGCCGCAGCGCCTGCCAGCTGTCTCCATAACGCTTCACAAGGATGAGGCAGGCCGCCGGCGGGTCATAGTCGCCCGGTAGCTCGACTGCCTCCGTTGCTGCCGAAAAGTCTGCGATAAGGCCTGAGACCAGCTCTTTCAGAATCACGCCAGGTTGCATGCTGCTTGCGGCAAGTGCCGTGAGGCGCGCATGTGCGCGGGAAACCAGCCAGCGCGCATCTGTGCCCTCGCCGAAATAGTTGCGTTCATTGATGCCGGTCACGCCATCGAATATCCATGCCGCGGAAACATCTTCGGGCGTGCCGAGCCAGCCGAAGCCATCCTCGTTCACCGCACCGCTGCCCTCGCTCACCGCGCCGATGAGCCTCAAAGCCTCACCACCTCGCCCGTCCTCACGCTGTGGTCGGCGGCCAGCACAATTCGCAGCGAATTGATGGCGTCGTGCACATGGGCATCCATGTCCCGGTTATTGCGGATCGCATCAAGGAACAGGAGTTGTTCTCTCCGGCATAATTCCTGGTGCCCCGGCTCGTCATCCATGCGGATGATGTCGTCCGGCCTTGCAAATCCGCCCTCAGCGTTCAGCAGCGCATGGTGCACGCGCAGCGCTGACGTCTTGGTATGACTGTCGACATCCGCCGACTGGGTCTTGGATTCCTCCATGGCGATGGAAACCGAGCCCCTGGGGCCAATCATGTCCTTCACGAAGAAGGCTGTCTCACTCATCATCGGGCCCCAGCCGGCTTCGTACCAGCCCACTGAGCCATCATCGAAGGTGACGTGCAGGTGCCCGTAATTATACATCTTCGCGTCGATCTCCGAGGTTAGCCGCGCACCCACGGCATGCACGCTCACCGGCTTGGCGCCCGTCACCTGGCACATCACGTCCACATAATGCACGCCGCAGTCAACGATCGGGCTGATCGAATTCATCAGATGCCGGTGCACCTGCCATTGTGCGCCGGAGGACTGCTGGTTGAGGTTCATGCGCATCACCAGCGGCTTGCCCAGCGAGCGCCCCACCTCCACGAACTTCACCCATGACGGGTGAACGCGCAGGATATAGCCGATCACCAGCTTCAGCCCCTTGTGCCTGGCCAACGCCGCGATCTGCTCGGCCTCCGCAACGGTGTCGGCCAGCGGCTTTTCGATGAACACATGCGCACCTGCTTCCAGCGCCATGCGTGCAAAGGCGGCGTGGGTGTCCGGCCATGTGTTGATCGAGACCGCATCGGGTTTCACCGCGGCAAGCGCTTCGGCAAAGTCGTTGAACTTTGGCACGCCGGGGAATTCTGCCGTCAGATCCTCCCGCTCGCCGATGTTGCGGCTGCACAGGCCGGCGATCTCGAAGCCGTCGATCGACTGATACGCACGCGCATGGCTCAGTCCCATGTTGCCGAGTCCGACGACAAGCACCCTGATGTCTTTCATCTTCCGTCAATCCATGTTGCCTTGACCGTCAAGTCTTCGCCGAGCAGCACCAGGCTGGCAAGATGCCCCGGCGCAATGCGGCCCAGCTCATGCTCACGCCGCAGGAAACTGGCCGGGTTCAGTGATGCCATGCGCAGGACCGTCGCAAGGTCGAGCCCGAGCCTATTCACGCAAAGGCGCACCGCCGCATCCATGGTGAGGTCGGAGCCGGCGAGGGTCCCGTCCGCGAGTGAGAGCCGGCCCTTGCTGCGCGTCACGGTACTGCCCAATAGCTCGAAGCGGTCCGGCCCGCCTGCCGCCGTCGGCATGGCATCGGTGATCAGCATCATGCGCGAGGCTGGCTTGGCCGCGAAGGCCACCCGCAGCGCGGCGTCATGCACATGGTGCCCGTCGGCGATGATGCCGACATAGCATTCGGGGTCGGAGAGTGCTGCGCCCACCATGCCGGGCTCCCGCCCGCTCAGCTGGCTCATGGCGTTGTAGAGATGGGTCACCGATCGCGCCCCGGCGTCCAGCGCCTGTCTTGCCTCCACAAAGCTCGCATCGGCATGCCCAAGGCTGACCATCACGCCGGCCTCTGTCAGCCGCTGCACCAGGGCTGGCCGCACGCGGTTGGGTGCCAGCGTCAGCATCACCGGGCACTGCCGCGCAAAGCCGGCGATCTCATCGGCATCGGCCTCTTCCATCTCGCGGATGAAGCGCGCCGCATGGGCTCCCTTGCGCGCCACGTCGAGGAAGGGTCCCTCGATGTGGATGCCGAGCACGCCGGGAACACCTTCTGCCATGGCGCGGGCAACACTCCCCACCGCCTTGGCGATGACCTGTGGAGCATCGGTGATCACCGTCAGCAGCATTCCCACCGTGCCAAAGCGGCGGTGGGAGGTGGCGATGGTGCGCACCGTCTCGACGCTCGGGTCATCGTTCAGCAGTGCCCCGCCGCCGCCATTCACCTGCACGTCGATGAAGCCCGGAACCAACAGCCCGCCGCCAAGGTCGCGGCGCGTGGCGCCGCCGGTCTTTGCGTCGGACACCACCTCGGTGATACGCATGCCATCGATCACCACGGCGTGGTTTTCGAGGACGTGCTCGCCGGTGAAGATGCGCGCGCCGGTCAGTGCAGTGGCCATCACGTGGTCACCGTCACTTTCTTGAGAAGGTGCGGCCGGTCCGGGTTGCGGCCAAGCGACACGGCAACGCGCTCGATTTCCAGATAGGCGGTGGCGATCATGCTCACGGGGTCGAGCAGCGGGTGACCGCTCGGTGCAAGCGGCAGCCCATCGCCCACCACGCGCACGTCCGCACCGGCGCCACGCATTTTGATGACGGCCTCCTGCGTATTGGCGCGTGCCGCATCGTCAGGCGCATAGACGAGAACGGGAAAGTCCTTGACCATCAGTTCCCACGGACCATGCATCACTTCAGCCACCGAATAGGCTTCCGCGTGAAGTGCGCAGGTTTCCTTCAGCTTCAGCGCCGTTTCCTGGGCGATGGGGAAAGACGGGCCGCGCCCGAGCACGAACAGCGAGGCAGCATCCTTCGCGAATGCCGTGAAACCGGACCAGTTCACTCGCACCGCCTGATCCAGTGTTTCGGGCAGTCTTGCGACCGCGGCCAGCAGGGCGGCATCACCCGACCAATGCGCCACGATCGCCGCCCCCGCCACGCAGGAGGCAATGAAGCTCTTGGTAGCGGCCACGCTCTTCTCCTCGCCAGCGTGCAGGGAAAGGCAGATGTCAGCCGATCGTGCAGCGGGCGAGCCCTCTACATTTACGATGGCAACTGACAGCGCGCCTGCATCCTTCGCTGCCTGCTGCAGGGCCACGATGTCCGGGCTCTGGCCAGACTGCGAGATGGTGAGGCACAGCGCACCCTTGGCCTTCAGCCTTGCGCCATAGACGGAAACGACCGAGGCCCCCACCGAGGCACAGGGCACGCCTGTCACGATCTCACAGAGATACTTGAAATAGCCAGCCGCATTGTCGGAACTGCCGCGCGCCGAGGTCAGAACCACCGGCGGCGCCCCGCGCCGCAACCGGGCGCCGAGGTCAGCCAGGGCACGGGCATTGTGATCGAGGAAGCGTGCCGCCGCCTGCGGGGCCTCCGCCGCCTCCATGGCCATCAGGCTCATGACCAGTGCTCCGGAAGTCCCTGTCCGCGCCGCGCCATCATGATCGCGCCATCCACCGCATCGGCCTGCGGTTCGGCCAGTGCCCGCTTCACGTCAGCATCGAGATAGGGCGGGTAGACCTGCGAAAGTCCACCGAGCAGACAGATTGCCTTCGCTCCGCGTGCCAGCAGCGCACGCCCGAGATTCGAAATCGCCCCGGCCCCCTCGATCACGATCATCATGCCCTGCACGTCGCCCTGTGCGGCACATTCGAAGACAAGAGGCGCGAACTGCGCATAGTCCTTCGGCTTTGCTTGTTCCGACCAGCGCGAAAGGTCGAGCCGGTTGCCACCGGTGCGCGAGAGAACCTCGGTGATGAGCCGTGTCGGCTGCAGCAGCCCGTCGAGCGCCAGGGCAGCGCGCCTTACCGCATGATGGCCAACCCAGGCGCCGGAGCCGTGGTCGCCCAACTGGAAGCCCCAGCCACCCACCATGTGCCGCACCCCACCCACCAGCGCAAAGCCGATTGAACCCGTCCCGGCGATCACGATCCCGCCATCGCCACCGCTGAAGGCACCGACGCAGGCCGCATAAGCGTCATTGTCGACGGTCACGCTCGCAAAGGGCAGAGCGGCATCGACAATCTTGTCAGCCCCCACCGATGTCACGATCCCGGCAATTCCCATTCCGGCGTGGATCTGTTCGGTCGCCAGTCCCACCTTCCCCGCCGCCTCGTGGGCGGTGTTCATGATGGTGGCGAGCGCGCCCTCGAAATCCTGATAGATGTTGGAAGGCCCACCCATGGCCTCGGCCAGAAGCGTGCCGTCCGCGCCGCGGATCCGGGCACGGCAGCGGCTGCCGCCGCCGTCGATCCCCAGAAAGAATGGTCCCGTGCTCATGCTTGCCATGCTAGCAAATCGGGCGGGCAGGGAAAGCACCTTGACCTCGCCTGCATTCCGCTTCTCTATTGCACCATGGCAGAACGGCAGACGGAGCAATCCGGCAGCTATCTCGGCATCGACACCTGGCCCGACGAGCGCATTCTCGATGCGCTGGTCGGCGGGCAGGAGCGTGCCATTGCCGCGGTGCGGCAGGCCGCGCCGACCATCGCCCGGGCCGCCGTCATTCTTGCCCAGCGCCTCACGTCGGGCGGACGCGTTTTCTATGCCGGTGCGGGCACATCGATCCGGGTTGCGGTGCAGGATGGTTCCGAACTCCCCGCCACCTTCGGCATGCCGGAGGAGAGGATCCGCTACCTCATCGCCGGCGGGCGCGCGGCGATGTTCGACACCCTTGCCGAAGCCGAGGATGACGAGGCCGATGGCCTCGCCCAGGCGGAAAACTGCGCGTCGGGTGACACGCTGATCGCGGTTGCCGCCTCGGGTTCCACACACTTCACCGTCGCTGCCGCAAGCCGGGCACGCGACAAGGGCGCCTTCGTCATCGCCGTCGTCAACAATCCAGGCTCAAGGCTCGCCGCCGCAGCCGATCTTGAAATCCTGCTCCCCACCGGGCCGGAAGTCATCGCCGGTTCGACGCGCCTTGCCGCCGGAACGGCCCAGAAAGCAGCACTCAACCTTTTGTCCACACTCACCCACATCAAGCTGGGTGCGGTGCATGACGGGTTGATGGTCAATGTCGAGACCGGCAATGCCAAGCTCCGCCACCGCGCCGCCGGCATCGTCGCAGCCATCGCGGGTGTGGACGAGGCCTGGGCCGGTGCGGCACTCGACATGGCAGGGGGCAACGTGAAGCCCGCCGTTCTTCTGTGTGCGGGTGCTAAGAATCTTGCTGCGGCGCAAAGAATTCTCGCTGCCGCAAACGGCAACTTACGGCTGGCAATGTCGCGGATTGCCGATACATAATGGATTGAACAAGACTTTAAAACGGGAGGAACCAACATGCTGACCAAAGGACTGAAGACTCTTCTCCTCGGCGCCGTCGCAGCGCTCGCACTTTCGGGTGCGGCTCAGGGCGGCACGCTGACCATCGAGAGCTGGCGCAATGACGACGCCCAGATCTGGAAAGACAAGATCATCCCCGCCTTCGAGAAGGCTCATCCGGATATCAAGATCGAATTCGCGCCGACAGCGCCGAAGGAATACAACGCTGCGCTCAATGCCAAGCTCGAGGGTGGCACGGCGGGTGACATCATCACCTGCCGCCCCTTCGATGCGTCGCTGGAACTCTTCAACAAGGGCTATCTCGCCTCGTTGAATGACCTGTCCACGATGGCCAACTTCTCGGACGTCGCCAAGAGCGCCTGGACGACGGATGACGGCAAGACCACCTTCTGCGTGCCCATGGCCTCGGTGATCCACGGCTTCATCTACAACAAGGATATCTTCAAAGAACTGGGCCTTTCCGAGCCCAAGACGGAAGACGAGTTCTTCGCCGTCCTCGAGAAGATCAAGGCGAACGGCACCTATGTGCCCCTCGTGATGGGCACCGCCGACCAGTGGGAGTCTGCCACCATGGGCTTCCAGAACATTGGTCCCAACTACTGGAAGGGTGAGGAAGGCCGCAAGGCGCTGATCGACGGCACGGGCAAGCTCACCGACCCCGCCTATGTCTCGACCTTTGCCACCCTCGCCAAGTGGGCGCCCTATCTCGGTGACGGCTACAAGGCCCAAACCTATCCTGACAGCCAGAACCTCTTCGGCCTCGGCAAGGGAGCGATCTATGCTGCGGGCTCATGGGACATCTCCACCTTCCATGCCCAGAACATCAACATGGGCGCCTTCAAGCCGCCGCTGCCGGCAGGCGCCACCGAATGTTTCATCTCGGACCACACCGACATGGGCATCGGCATGAACGCCAAGACCAAGAACCCGGCGGATGCCAAGGTGTTCCTGGACTGGATCGGCACGGAGGAGTTCGCCAACATCCTCGGCAACGAATTGCCGGGCTTTTTCCCGCTCTCCAACGCCAAGGTCCAGCTGAAGGACGATGTGGCCCAGACCTTTGTCAACTGGCGCGCCGAGTGCAAGTCGACGATCCGAAACTCCTACCAGATCCTGTCGCGCGGCACGCCCAATCTCGAGAACGAGATGTGGAATGTCTCGGCCCAGGTGATCAATGGCACCATGACGCCGGAGGCCGCCGCCGCCCAGCTCCAGGACGGGCTGAAGAAGTGGTACGCGCCGCAGCAGAAGTAGGCTGACGAGGCGGGCCGCACGCGCTGGCGCGTGCGGCCTTTCCGTTTCCTTGATGGCGTCCGAACAGCACAGCGGATTGGTCGGCATGCCGCAGGGCACTTTCCTGCGGCTTCTGGTGTTCTTCCTCGGGCCGGCGCTGCTGGTCTATTCCGTGTTTTCGATCTACCCGCTGCTTGCCACCATTCTGAACTCGCTCTACAGCCACCAGAGAGATGGCAGCTATCTGTGGAACGGGCTCGGCAACTTCCAGACGTTGCTGTTCGATCCCACGTGGTCGGTCCCATTCTGGAACGCGCTGAAGAACAATTTTATCTTTTTCCTGATCCACATGTGCGTGCAGAACCCGGTGGGCCTGCTGCTGGCGGCCCTGCTGAGCCTGCCGAGGCTGCGCTTTCGCGCCACCTACCGCACGCTGATCTTCATGCCGACCATGCTTTCCGTCGTTGTCATCGGATTCGCCTGGCAGCTCATCCTTTCGCCGCTGTGGGGCATCGCCAAGATGTTCCTGCAAACCTTCGGTCTGGGTTTCCTCTTCGCGCCGTGGCTGGGGCTGGAGTCGTCCGCGCTCATCACGGTGTCGCTGATCTCGGTATGGCAGTTCGTCGGCATCCCGATGATCCTGATCTATACGGCTTTGCTGGCGATCCCGGATGAACTCGTCGATGCGGCCACGGTGGATGGCCTCAACCAGTTCCAGGCCTTCGTCTGGGTGAAGCTGCCGCTGATCTGGCCCACCATCGGGCTCGTCTCCATCCTCACCTTCGTCAACAACTTCAATGCATTTGACCTTGTCTATGCAATGAAGGGCGCGCTGGCAGGCCCCAACTTCGCCACTGACATCATGGGCACTCTGTTCTACCGCACCTTCTTCGGAAACCAGCTCCAGCTGGGTGACCCGTCCATGGGGTCAGCGGTCGCGACCATGATGTTGCTCATCATTCTTATCGGTGTCATGGCCTATCTCTTCCTCGTGCAGCGCCGCATCCAGAGGTACAGCTTCTGATGCGCCGCCACGCCTCAGCCATCGCCGTCCACGCCATTCTTGGGCTCTACACGCTGCTGGCATTGTTCCCCATCGTGCTGGTGGTCATGAATTCCTTCAAGGCCAAGCGCGCCATTTTCAATACGCCGCTCCGCCCGCCGCTGCCCATGAACTTTGATCCGGTGGGCTACACCAAGGTATTCGGTGACAGCTCGCTTCCCTTGTACTACCTGAACTCCATCACCGTCACCGTCGGCACCATCTTCCTCACGCTGCTGTTCGGTGCCATGGCTGCATGGGCGCTTACCGAATACAAGTTCCGCTGGAACACGCTGCTGGCGCTCTACCTATCGGTTGGCATCATGGTGCCGATCCGGCTGGGATCGGTTGCCATCATCCAGCTCGTGGCGGAGCTGAACCTCATCAATACGCTGACGGCACTCGTCCTGGTCTACACCGCCCAGAACCTGCCGCTCGCCATCTTCATCCTGTCTGAATTCATCGCCCAGATCCCCAGGGACCTGCGCGAGGCGGCGCGATGTGACGGGCTCTCGGAATACAACATCTTCTTCCACATCATCCTGCCGCTGATTCGGCCTGCCATGGCCACCGTCGCGGTATTCACCATGATCCCCGTGTGGAACGACCTGTGGTTCCCGCTGCTGCTCGCCCCGGCTGGCGGCAAGCAGACCATTACGCTTGGCGTGCAGCAGTTCCTCGGGCAATACATTACCGACTGGAACGCGGTTCTCGCCGCACTGTCGACGGCCATCGTGCCGGTCCTTCTTCTGTACGTCATTTTCTCCCGCCAGCTGATCCGGGGTCTCACCTCGGGCGCGGTGAAGTGAGGCGCCCATGGCCGAAGTCCGCATCGAAAATCTCAGAAAGTCATTCGGCGCCGTGGAGGTTCTGAAGGACATCGACCTCACCGTGGAGGATGGTTCCTTCGTCGTTCTGGTCGGTCCTTCCGGCTGCGGCAAGTCCACGCTGCTGCGGTCCATCGCCGGGCTGGAGCCGGTGTCCGGCGGCACCATCACCATCGGCGGCCGGAAGGTGAACGACCTGCCCCCCGCCCAGCGCGAGATCGCCATGGTGTTCCAGTCCTATGCGCTCTACCCGCACATGGACGTCGCGGCCAACATGGGCTTTGGCCTCAGGTTCGCCCGCACGCCAAAGGCTGAGATCGAGGCGCGCGTCGCCGAGGCTGCCCGCATCCTGCAACTCGAACCGCTGCTGAAGCGCCGCCCGCGCGAACTCTCGGGCGGCCAGCGGCAGCGCGTTGCCATCGGCCGCGCCATTGTCAGGAAGCCGCAGGTGTTTCTGTTCGATGAGCCGCTCTCCAACCTCGATGCCGCGCTGCGCATCAACACCCGCGTCGAGATCGCCAAGCTCCACAAGCTTCTCGCCGCCACCATCGTCTACGTGACGCACGACCAGGTCGAGGCGATGACGCTGGCCGACAAGATCGTGGTCATGAACCAGGGCCGTATCGAGCAGCAGGGCAAGCCGCTGGACCTCTATTACCGCCCGGCCAATCTCTTCGTGGCGGGTTTCATCGGCTCGCCGGCCATGAATTTCATCGCCGGGCAGGTGACGCAAGGGGGCATCGACCTTGGCCCCGATGGCGCCGTTACACTGGCAGGCCTCACGGCAGCGGCGGTCGGCAGCAGGGTCACGCTGGGGATCCGCCCGGAGCATGTGAGGATCGCGGATGGCGAGGGCGGCCTCCGGCTTTCCGCCACCGTCGAACTGGTGGAGCGGCTGGGCGAGGCCGGCTACGTGCATCTGAGGCTTCCCTCCGGAACCGTCGCCGTCGCCGAGATCCGTGGCGAGACGAGCCTCAGGACGGGAGATCGCACCAGCCTGGCATTGGATCCCACCCATCTCCACCTCTTCGGTCCGGATGGCCGCCGCATGGTATGAGGGTACGTTTTTGGGGGTTTGGGTGGCAAAGCCATGAGTAGCGAGCGATAGACGGCAGTCACGCCCTCTGGTTTAGCGGTCTGCTCCATATGTAATCTTCCCGACCAAGCATAAACCCTTCCGAGTGAACGCTATTCCAACCTTCGGGCGAACCGTCTAAAGACCTCTTTCATTCCGAACCGCTTCGCGCGGGGCGTGTGATGAGGGACAGTTTCATGAAAATCACGGTCATCGGCGCTGGCTATGTGGGGTTGGTCTCGGCCGCCTGCTTCTCGGACTTCGGTTATGAGGTGACCTGCGTGGACCGTGACCCACGCAAGCTCGCTCTTCTGGAGGGCGGCAAGATCCCGATCTACGAGCAGGGACTGGAGCCCATTGTCAGTGCCAACCGCGCGGCAGGCCGCCTGATCTTCACCGACCGCCTGCAGGATGCTGTGGCCGAGGCCGATGTCGTGCTGATTGCCGTCGGAACACCCACCCGCGAGGGTGAAGATGCGGCGGACCTCTCCTATGTGTATGCGGCCGGTGAGGAAATCGCCAAGGCGATGAAGGGTTTCACCGTCATCGTCACCAAATCCACCGTGCCGGTGGGCACTGCCGCGAAGCTGCGCGAGATCATGGCGAAGGTCCGGCCCGACGGCGACTTCGAAGTTGCCTCCAATCCCGAATTCATGCGCGAGGGTTCGGCGGTGGAGGATTTCCTGCGGCCTGACCGCGTCGTTGTCGGCGTCAGTTCCGAGCGCGCGGAAAGGATGCTGAGCCAGCTCTACCGGCCGCTCACGGCCAAGAACGTGCCGCTGCTCGTCACCACCTGCGAGGCCGCCGAGATCATCAAGTATGCCGCCAACACGTTCCTCGCCACACGCATCGCCTTCGTCAACCAACTCGCCGATCTCTGCGAGAAGGTGGGTGCCGACATCGAGGACGTGGCCCGCGGCATGGGCCTCGACAAGCGCATTGGCCTGCAGTTCCTCTCGCCTGGTCCGGGCTTCGGTGGCTCCTGCTTCCCGAAGGATACGCGCGCGCTGGTCCACACCGCACGCCAGCAGGGCAAACCCTTCTCGATCGTCGAGAACGTCATCGCCGCCAACGAACAGCGCAAGATGGCGCTTGCCGACCGCATCCAGCAGGCCGTCGGCGGCGAATTGGCGGGCAAGCGTGTTGCGCTGCTTGGCATCGCCTTCAAGGCCGAGACCGACGATATCCGCGATGCCGCGGCGCTCACCGTCATCCCCGAACTGCAGCGGCGCGGTGCCGCGGTTGCCGCCTTCGATCCGGTGGCCATGGACAATGGTCGCCAGACATTCCAGTCGGTCCAGTGGTGTGCGGATGCCTATTCCGCCGCCATCGGGGCTGATGCGGTGGTGATCCTCACCGAGTGGAATGTGTTCCGCGGTCTTGACCTGAAGCGCATGGCGCGTGACATGCGTCAGCCGGTGCTGGTCGACTTCCGCAATCTGTTCCCCATTGCGGACGCCCGGAGCTCGGGCATGGCCTACCACTCGATCGGCCGCCCCAGCGTCGTGCCCGAAGCCGACCAGAAGGCCGACATCCTTCCTTTCAAGTCCGGCACGGTGTGAGCCGCATGACCCGCATCTATGAAAGCCGCAAGCGCATCCTCGTCACCGGCGGCGCGGGCTTCCTGGGCTCGCATCTCATTGACCGCCTCATCGAGCAGGGCCATGAGGTGATCTGCGCCGACAATCTCTTCACCGGCTCGAAGCGCAACATCGAGCATCTGCACAATCACCCGCGCTTCGAGTTCCTGCGCCACGATGTCTGCAATCCACTGAAGCTCGAGGTCGACGAGATATACAACCTCGCCTGCCCGGCATCTCCCGTGCACTACCAATACAACCCCGTGCTCACCACCAAGACCTCGGTCATGGGTGCCATGAACATGCTTGGCCTTGCCAAGCGCCTCCACTGCCGCATCTTCCAGGCCTCCACCAGCGAAGTCTATGGTGACCCCGAAGTCCACCCGCAGCGCGAGGATTACTGGGGCCACGTGAACCCCATCGGCACGCGCTCCTGCTATGACGAGGGCAAGCGTTGCGCTGAAACGCTGTTTTTCGACTATCACCGCCAGCACGGTGTGGACATCAAGGTGGCGCGCATCTTCAACACCTATGGTCCGCGCATGCACCCGAAGGACGGCCGCGTCGTCTCCAACTTCATCACCCAGGCGCTGAACGGCGAGGACCTGACGGTCTATGGCGACGGCACCCAGACCCGCTCGTTCTGCTATCGCGATGATCTCGTCGAAGGCTTCCTGCGCCTGATGGACTCGCCCCCCGACCTGACAGGCCCCGTGAACCTCGGCAATCCGGGCGAGTTCACGATGATCGAGTTGGCCCAGCAGGTGCTGAAACTCACCGGCTCGCGCTCCAGGATCATCCACATGCCGCTGCCGCAGGACGATCCGAAGCAGCGCCAGCCGGATATCACGCTCGCCAGGGCGAAGCTCGGCTGGGAGCCCAAGGTGCCTCTTGCCGAGGGTCTTGCGCGCACCATCGAATATTTCAGGCAGCTGCCATGACCGAACTCTCAATTCTCGACCTGGTTCCAGTCCGGCAGGGCCTTACGCCCCGCGAGGCGCTGCAGGAAAGTGCCGCTCTCGCGCAGCATGCGGAGGATCTCGGCTACAAGCGCTTCTGGGTTGCCGAACACCACAACATGGAGGGCATCGCCGGTGCTGCCACCGCCGTGGTGCTCGGCCATATTGCGGGCCACACCAAGTCGATCCGCGTCGGGTCCGGCGGTATCATGCTGCCCAATCACTCACCTCTCGTCATCGCCGAGCAATTCGGCACGCTCGCCTCGCTCTTCCCGGGCCGCATCGACCTGGGCCTTGGCCGCGCGCCGGGCACTGACCGGGCCACGCTGCGCGCCTTGCGCCGCGATGCGATGGCGGCGGAAAGCTTCCCGGATGATGTGCTGGAACTACAGGCGTTCCTCGCGCCTGCCGAGCCGGGTCAGGCGATCCGTGCCGTGCCGGGTGCCGGCACCCAGGTGCCGCTGTGGATTCTCGGCTCCAGCCTTTATGGCGCGCAACTCGCCGCCATCCTCGGCCTGCCCTACGCTTTTGCCTCGCATTTTGCCCCCGATGCGCTTGATCAGGCGCTGGCGCTCTACCGGGAGCGCTTCCAGCCATCCCAGCAGCTCGGCAAGTCCTACGCCGTGGCCGCCGCCAACGTCATCGTGGCCGACACGGACGAGGCGGCACGCCGCCTCTTCACCTCGGTGCAGATGCGGTTCGTCGGCATGGTGCGCAACGAGCGCGGCCTGCTGCAGCCGCCCATCGACGACATCAACAGCTACTGGACGGCAAGCGAGCAGGTCCACGCCTCGCGCATGCTCACCTGCTCCTTCGTGGGCTCACCCACAACCGTCGAGACCCAGCTCCGCGCCTTCGTGGCCCGTACCGGCATCGATGAGCTGATCGTCGCGTCGGCGATCTATGACCAGCACGCCAAGTTCCGCTCCTTCGAACTGCTCCGGAGCCTCAGCTTCTAGTCGGCAACATCCAGGGCATGCAGGGCATGACTGACGGCAGCATCTTAGCCTCCGTGCCGCTTCCGCTCCTGTGTGAAGAGAGAAGAGGAGGGCCACGGCGTCAGCTCCTGTGATAACCCATTCTTGATGATTGAAGACATTCTGCCGTCCAATAGGGCCATGAAGCAGGATGTCTCGCAACACCGTAGATATCTGCATGACGGACGATGGATCTCGCTGCGTGCAGGATCAGGCCATTGACGGTGGGCTTCGCTCCGATAGTCTCCAGTCCCAAGGAGAGATCACTATGAACACGATTGCCAATCGCTGGAAGCGCTATGCCGACTGGGACAACCGTCCCTTGCGGCTGGACCGTTTCGCAGCCGAAGATCCCGCCAATGGCTTTTCGGCTTTTGCCGGCATGGCCGATCCACAACCCGGCATCAGTATTGCGGATGGCCGGGTGATCTCGCTCGATGGTGTTCTTGAGCGTGACTTTGACATGATTGACCGCTTCATCGCTCGGCACCACATCGACGTCTCGGTGGCACCACAGGCGATGGCGATGGATTCCGTGGACGTCGCCCGCATGCTGGTCGACATGAATGTCCCGCGCGAGACTCTGGTCCGTCTTGCCCATGGGATGACCCCGTCCAAGCTCGCTCGGTGCGTGTCGCACCTGAACGCATTGGAGATAGCCTTTGCCTATTCCAAGATGCGGGCACGACGGACGCCGGGCAACCAGGCGCATGTTACCAACGCCAAGGATGATCCGCTTCAGCTCGCGGCAGATGCCGCGACCGCCGTGGCTTTTGGCTTTGACGAGGTCGAGACAACCATGCGCGTTTCGCGCAATGCGTGGTCCAATGCGCTGGCCTGTGCCGTTGGCGCGTCGGTTGGTCGGTGGGGAAGCTTGTTTCAGTGTTCAAGCGAGGAGGCAGAGGAACTGCGGATCGGCATGGCAGGCTTCACCTCTTATGCCGAAACTGTGTCAGTCTATGGCACGGAGAAGGCCTTCATCGACGGTGATGATACACCTTGGTCAAAGGCCTTCCTTGCCGCGGCCTATGCCTCACGCGGCATCAAGATGCGTTGTACAAGCGGGGCAGGCTCGGAACTTCTGATGGGCTTCCACGAGGCTAAATCTCTGCTCTATCTGGAGGCTCGCTGTCTCTGCCTGCAGCGCGGCATGGGTGTGCAGGGCACGCAGAATGGCGGCATCGACGGCGCACCGCTGACCGCGACGGTTCCGGGGGGCTTTCGCGAATTGATGGCGGAAAACCTGATTGCCGTGTGGCTGGATCTCGAATGTGCCAGCGGCAACGATGCGCGTGCCACCGAATCCGAGATCAGGGTGGGTGCCAAGATCATGCCCTACCTGGTGGCGGGCTCGGATCTCATCTGCTCCGGCTTCGGCTCCATTCTCAAATACGACAACTCCTTCAATCCGTCTCTGCTCAACGGCGAAGAGCTCGAAGAATATCTGGTCCTGCAGCGCGACTTCGAGGCCGACGGTGGCCTGACGCCGCTCGCAGAGGAGAAGGCCATCGACATTCGCCGCCGCGCTGTCGAGGCGGTCGCCGCGGTATTGGCGGAGTTGGGTCTTGCCGAACCGTCCGAGGCGATGATGCAGTCTGTCGTGGTCGCATCGGGCTCTGATGATACCGAGAGTTTCCTGCCGCGCGATGTGGCCTTCATCAGCGAAGCGATCCGCGACAGGGGCATCACTGTCATTGACGTCATCAAGGCTCTGGCGCGACGTGGTTTCCACGCGGAAGCAGAGAATCTTCTCAAGGTCGTGAAGCTCAGGCTTTCGGGTGACTATCTCCAGACGTCGGCGATGGTCCGCAACGGCCACGTTATCAGCGCGGTAAATGATCCAAATGATTATCGAGGGCCGGGCTCTGGCTACCGTGTTTCCCCGGAGCGCCGCCTCGAGATCAATGCCATACGGGACGTGCTGGACCAGGAGCAGGTGCTCCGCTCCGAGGCCATGCACAAGCGGGAAGAGAACGCGCGGATCAAGTACAGCACCATGGGCGAAGCCGCGCCCTCGGCAGACCCTGGCGAGGTGGTCCTCGGCATTAGCCCCGCCTTCGGCATTAGCCTGTTTCAGACGACTGCCGGTCATCGCCTTTCGGACGTACTGCGCGTGCTGACGCAGGCGATCCGGGCGCGCGGGCTTTCTCCCCGTGTGGTACGGTTCCGGCATACGGCGGATACGTCCTTCCTGGGCTTGTCCGCCGCCCGGCTTGCAGGCTCCGGCATCGGCATTGGTCTGCAGGCCAAGGGCACGGCCGTCATCCACCAGCGGGATCGCCTGCCGCACAACAACCTGGAACTCTTCTCGAATGCCCCAATCACGCAGCTCGACCATTACAGCCGCATGGGCGCCAATGCCGCGGCCTATGCGTTAGGTGAAATGCCTGAACCGGTCGTGGTGCCGCAGCGCGGCGAGGCCCTTGGTGCCCGCTATCACGCCCGTGTCGCAATGATGTATGCGGT
>CANJMQ010000004.1 GCA_947475225.1 Bradyrhizobiaceae bacterium | reverse complement strand
CCGGTGCACATGATCGAGACGATCAACAAGATCGTGCGCACCTCGCGCCAGATGATGCACGAGATCGGCCGCGAGCCAACACCGGAAGAGCTCGCCGACAAGCTGTCGATGCCGCTCGAGAAGGTGCGCAAGGTGATGAAGATCGCCAAGGAGCCGATTTCGCTCGAAACGCCCGTCGGCGACGAAGAGGATTCACACCTCGGCGACTTCATCGAGGACAAGAACGCCATACTGCCAATCGACGCCGCCATTCAGGCCAACCTGCGCGAGACGACGACCCGCGTGCTGGCGTCACTCACGCCGCGCGAGGAACGCGTGCTGCGCATGCGCTTCGGCATCGGCATGAACACCGACCACACGCTGGAAGAAGTTGGCCAGCAGTTCTCGGTCACGCGCGAGCGCATCCGCCAGATCGAAGCGAAGGCCCTCCGCAAGCTGAAGCACCCGAGCCGCAGCAGGAAGCTTCGGAGCTTCCTCGACAACTGATCGAGGGCCTGCACCTTCTGCAAACAGTCATCGTGCCCGGGCTCGACCCGGGCATCTTTTTTGGTGCGGTCCAAGGGGTCGCCGGGTCAGGCCCGGCCACTGTGAAGGCAACCAAATGAGATACCCTATGGTGGCGTCATTCTATGATAGCCTTCCTCCCGTCACAGGAGCCCGCCCCATGTCCGAACAGTCGCAGATCCGCTTCGAAGACGGTGCCTCATATGAAACCTACATGGGAATCTGGAGCCGCAAGGTGGGGGAGCAGTTCCTCGACTGGCTGGGGGCCCCGCCTCACCTCTCATGGCTCGACGTCGGCGCCGGCAATGGTGCCTTCACTGCGCTGCTGGCGGAGCGGGTGAAGCCTGCGTCGATCCTCGGCGTCGATCCCTCACCGGCCCAGCTCGATTATGCCCGCAAGCGGCAGGACGTGGGCGCGGCGCGCTTCGAGCAGGGACATGCGATGGAATTGCCTGCAGCCGATGCAACCGTCGATGCAGCGGTGATGGCGCTGGTCATCGCCTTCGTGCCGGACCCGGCCAAGGGCGTCGCCGAGATGGTCCGCGCGGTGAAGCCCGGGGGCCTCGTTTCGGCTTACATGTGGGACTGGCCCGAGGGATTTCCCTTCTATTCGGTGGAGCAGGTGATTGTGGGCCGTGGCCTGCCGGTCGTCGCTCCGCCGTCGCACGAGGCCTCGCGCATGCGGCGGATGATGGAGCTCTGGCAGGGGGCGGGCCTTCTGGAGGTCGCGAGCCGCGCGATCACCGTGGAGCGGACGTTCCCCGACTTCGACAGTTTTTGGGCCATCGCCCTTACCGGGCCTCGCATGTCCGCACAGGCTGCTGGCCTGTCGCCCGAGATTCTGGAGACGCTGCGCGCCGACCTCAAGGCGCTGCTCGGCGCGGAGGACGGCAAGCCCGTCACGCTCAAGGCCACGGCCAATGCCGTGAAGGGCCGGGTGCCGGGCTGAGGTTGATCTCGGGCAGGTGGCCCGTTAGGGTTCGCCCCATGTCGATTTATGGAGTTGCGCAGTCATGTCGTTCCTGAAAAAGCTGTTTGGCGGCGGCTCATCCAAGGAGCCGGGCCCCACCGGTCCCAAGCGCCAGCTTGACTACAACGGCTTCATGATTGCCGCCACGCCCTACAAGGAGGGCGGCCAGTGGCAGACCTGCGGGACGGTGACAAAGACCATCAATGGTGAGGTGAAGCTTCACCGCTTCGTCCGCGCTGACCGCTTCAGCGATGAAGAGTCTGCCGCCGACCACGCCATCATGAAGGGCCAGCAGATCATCGACCAACTGGGCGAGCGTGTCTTTTCCTGATCAGGCCAGCACGTAGTTGAAGCTGACGCTGATACGGTTGCCCGCGGCGCGGTTCAACGGCACCTCGTGGCGCAACCAGCTTTCCCACAGCATCAGCGTTCCGACTTCCGGCTTGAAGGAGACATGCTGCTTGAAGTTCTGCGGCAGCTTTGCCTGCTTCGGCGGGGCTGCCATCATCAGCCCGAGGCGCGGGTCCTCATAGACGATGGGGCCCGCACCCGGAGGTACCGCCACGTAGAAGGTTCCGCTGATCACCGAGTTGGGGTGGATATGCGATGTGTGTGAGCCGCCCTCGGGCAATACGTTCACCCACAGCGAGTCGCACCGCGGCTTGGTACCGCGCAGGTCCCAGTGCAGTTCCTTCGCATAGGCGAGGCAGTGCTTGTCGATGACCTTCACCAGCCTGGCAAACTCCGGGAAGCGCCACGGCAGGTCATTCAGCGAGGCGTATGAGGTGTAGCCCGCATAGCCATGCTTCTCGGCCCACTTGTGGCCCGCCGCATCGTCCATGACGAGCGACATGGCCAGCGCCTCGATGGCGTTGGTAAGCTTCTGGGGCACGATACTGTCAGCCCGGTAAAGGCGGGTGACGAAGAGGTCGTGGGTTTTCGCGGCCGGGGCGCTGTTGTTGGTGCTCATGGCGTCCCGATAGCCGAGCCCTCAGTCTCCTTCAAGCGCCTTGACGACACTGCCCGCGATGTCGGAGGCGTGCTGCTTGGTGAGGTCCTTGGTGATTTCCTTGAGGGTCGCCTTGGCCAGATGCGGCGTCACGGCCTTGCGCCACACCCCCATCGCCACGGGTGGTGCGACCACGATGATTTCGGTGAACTCGCCGGCGGTGAGGTCCTTCGCCATGTCGGCGGCGATGCCCTTGACGAAGCGGTCCTCGGTCATCTGGTGATAGTCCGGCTGCTCGGCGGTGGAGCGACTGAACCCGACGCTTTCCATGACGCGGGAGGGCTTGTCGGTTGCCTGCTCGCGGTTCGGCGGATTGTCCTGGTGGTAGGATCTGAGCTGCTGCAGGTCCGGCTTTCCGACCTGACCGACATTGCGGAAGACGGTGGCGCGGCCGCCGTCGGTGACCAGCACACGGGCATTGTGGTTCAGTCGCTTCATTTCGAAACCTCCATGAACTCGACTGACTGGACACCTTGCCATGGCTCGCCGCCTTGCGCAGGATCAATAATCGCGCCACACAAGGTGCAGGGGAGGAACATCACATGCGGCGGCTTTTGCAATTCGAGTCACGGCGCCAGCCGGTTGCCCCGCCGTCAATCTTCCTTGGCAGATTGACGCGGAACGCGCTTTACTCGGCGGGGTTCGTGCTGCTGTCGCTTCTGGTCGGGACCTGCGGCTACATCTATTTCGAAAACATGCGGACGGTAGATGCCTTCGCCAATGCCTCGATGATCCTCGCCAGCATGGGCCCCTTGACGCCACTCATAACCGATGGCGGCAAGATTTTTGCATCGCTCTATGCCATTTTCTCCGGCCTGTTGCTGATCGGCATTTCGACGCTGATGCTTGCCCCGGTGTTCCACCGCATCCTGCACCGGTTCCACGTCGATGAGCATGACAACGACGAGGCGCCACCGCGCCGCAAGCGCTAGTCCTGGCTGAGCACAAGCCCCGCCGGCCAGGCCTCGGCAAGCCTGCGCCGCGCCGCGCTGGCTGCCTTCAGTGACGTGGCGTTGATCACCGCGAGCCTGAAGCCTCCCGGCGGCATGGCGCGATCCTGTTGCGGCTTGTGCTCGTGGAAGGTGACCTGCAGGCTTGCAATTCCCGGCATGGCACGCACCTCCTCCTGCAGCGCTGAAGGCGGGTAGCGGAGCGTCCCGCCATTGCGCGCGAAGAGCGGCATGGAGAACCCGTCGCGGCGTTGCTCATCGACGAATTCCCAGCGACCCTCCGCGTAGAGCCTGATGAGTGCTTCCACCCATCCCTCGCCGTAGAGATCGCACCACTGGTCCGCGAAGCGCAGATGCGCCTCGATGATGGTACCGCCGATTGTCTCGAAATTCATCATGCCGGTGTAGCCCTGCATGTGGGCGGCGACCCAATCCACGAGGTGCGCCCTGAGATCAGGAACGTCTCTCGCGTGGACCGTCCAGTGACGGAACATGCCGTCATCCCATGGCACGCCCGTCGCATGACGCAGCCAGACGATGCGGCCATTCACCAGTGCGCAATCGGTCGAGATGTGATCGCCCGTCAACAGCGGCATCCACATGTGGCCGGGCTGGCAATGATGTGCCATGTCCGCGGCAGAACTGATCACGCGGCTTCCAACCCCCATGCCGCGAAGATTCGTGATGGGCTTTGAAAAGACCGGGAATGACTGTGGCGTCACGCCATGCGGCCCCGCCGCAAGCCCCTGCGTTTCCGCCACCTTCAGCTTGTCATAGACCCAGCGATGTGCAGGGAACAGCAGCCAGCAGTCCGGGTCATCCGTGGGGATGGATACATGCTCCGGACACGGAACATGCGCGAAATACTGCAGGCGCCAAGGGTCGCGTTCGAGAACCGGCATGGGCAGAGACTATCACGCCCATGCCGGCCTGCAATCCTCAGGGCTGCTTGATTTCCCAGATCACGTTCACGTCCGCCGCAAGCGACTGCTCGCCAGCCGCGACCGGAACGGGTGCCGCGTCCGCCTTCATCATGGCCACGCCGCGCACGAAGGGTACGGGCGGCGGTGCCGCGGAACCACCTTCGCTGACCTGCATGACGTTGCCGAGTTCGACGCCCATGGCCTGGGCATAGAGCTTGGCCTTGCGGGTGGCGTCCTCGGTGGCCAGCTTGCGCGCCTGGTCCATGGCCTCCTCCGGCTTGGAGACATCGAATGACACACCGCTGATCTGGTTCGAACCGGCCTGCACCAGCTTGTCGAGCATCGCGCCCAGATCACCGATCTTCTTCACCTTGATGGTGACGTTGTTGGTCACGTCATAGCCGACGAGCTTCGGCGCCTGCCCATTCGAGAAGTCGTAGCGCGACTGCACGGAGAAGTTCGAGGTCTGGATATCCTTGTCCTCGATCCCGGCGTCCTTCAGTGCGGCGAAGATGCTGGTCATGGCGGTGGTGTTGGCGGCCAGCGCCTCGGCAGCGGTCGCTCCCTGGCTCAACACGCCGGAAGTGACATAGGCGACGTCCGGCACGCTGCGCACTTCGCCGTGACCGGAAAGGGAAATGATACGGGGCATTTTGCCTCCATCGGCAAGGGCGGGGGAAACGACGGCGAGCAGCCCGAGCAGGGCGGCGGTGGCGAAACTCAGACGTTGCATGCTGTTCTCCTTCGGATGGTCACTGGATGCGGACAGATTGCGGCGTCAGTTGGGCATTACCGGAAGGGGGGCTCGTCGAAACTCCTGAGCTTGCGGGAGTGGAGCTGGCCCAGATTGCCGCGCAGTTGCTCAATCGTTTCGAGCCCTATCAGCAGATGTTCACCCACCGCCCGGTCATAGAAGGCATTGGCGGCACCCGGCAGTTTGATCTCGCCATGGAGCGGCTTGTCGGAGACGCAGAGCAGCGTGCCGTAGGGCACGCGGAAGCGGTAGCCCTGGGCAGCCACTGTGCCCGATTCCATGTCCACTGCGATGGCGCGGGACAGGTTGATCCGGCGCAACTCCTGCGTCCAGCGAAGCTCCCAGTTGCGGTCATCGTTGGTCATCACCGTGCCGGTGCGCAGCCGCTCCTTGAGCGCCTCGCCGCGCTCGCCCGTCACCCGGGCGGCGGCCTCCTGAAGCGCCACCTGCACTTCGGCCAATGCCGGGATCGGAATTTCAGGCGGCACCAGCTCGTCGAGGATGTGATCCTGGCGGAGATAGCCATGGGCCAGCACATAGTCGCCGATGCGCTGGCTCTGGCGGAGGCCGCCGCAGTGGCCCACCATCAGCCAGCAATGCGGACGCAGCACCGCGAGGTGGTCAGTTATGTTCTTGGCGTTGGAGGGGCCGACGCCGATGTTGACCAGTGTCACGCCGCCGTGCCCGTCGCCGCGCGACAGGTGATAACCTGGCATCTGGAAGCGGTGCCACTGCGAGCCTGAAATGATCGCCTCCGCCTCGGTCCGCGCCATGCCGCGCATGATCTTGCCGCCGCCCGGAAGGTGGAGCACGGAATAGGGGCTGTCCCGGGTGAGCTGCTCCAGCCCCCATTTCACGAACTGGTCGACATAGCGGTGATAGTTGGTGAGCAGGATCCACGGCTGCACGGCGCGCCAGTTGGTACCGGTATAGTGCTGCAGCCGCTTGAGCGAATAGTCGACGCGCACCGCGTCAAACAGGGCCAGCGGCAGCGGGTGGCCGGGCTTGTGCACCCAGTCGCCATCCGGCACCTCGTCGCCCACCTGGGCAAGCTTCGGGGCGGGGAAGTGCAGGGTGAGCTCGGCGGCGGTCACGTCATTCCGGCCAAGGTCATCCCCCTGGTCGAGAACATAGGGGTAGGGGATCTCCTGGTCGGAAGGCTGGACGGTGATCACGGCGCCATAGTCCTTCACCAGGTAGCGCAGCTGCTCCGTCAGGTAGCGGTTGAAATGCTCCGGGTGGGTGACGGTCGTGGCATAGGTGCCGGGGCCCTGGAACTTGGCGAAGGCGCGGGCGATTCGCGGCTGGACGTCGCCCGAGCGATATTCGATGCGCAGCTCCGGATAGGTGAAGCTCCGCCGTTCCTCGATGGTGGGCGGCTCGCGGGTGTCGAAATAGCGCTCGAGGCAGTCCTTCAGCCGCGTCGTTGCCTGTCGGTAAAGGTCAATGAGCCGCTCCACGGCGGCTTCCGGCGTGAGATCATGGTCCATGGCTTGAGCCTATAGCATAGCGCCGCGAATTGCTGTAGCCATCCCCTCCCGTGGGGGCCCATAGCTCAATGGTTAGAGCTGACGGCTCATAACCGTCTGGTTCCAGGTTCGAGTCCTGGTGGGCCCACCACCCTGTCTTTCTTGTGTTGATCTGATTTATGGTTTTCGACCTTGTGTCCCACTTTCCGATCCGGTGGGACAATATTGCTTTCAATCAATGCCAGCGCGGCCTCCGGATGGATTACAGAGTCGACGTTCAGCGAGTTTGAGATCGGCTGCATTTTGCGTATCGCTTTGGAAGCAGCAGTGATCTGCGAGGTGGGCCCAATAGGCTCAAAGCTGCCAAGAGCCACCCTTGGGTGATCCAAGGATTCCAGGCGGAGCGGTTCCTGGCGTGTGCCTTGGAACTTTTCGTCTGCTTGGTGCTGCTGTTCGGCGACGGCTGTTTCCGCTCTTGCCCTGCCTCAAGCCTCAGCCCTGGGGCAGGGGTGAGAGCATTCAGGCAGGATGTGGTCCGACATTCAGTCGCGCAAGGCCAGCAATGTGTCTTTGCAGCCGAAATGCAATGGCGTCAGGGCCTGTCATGCGCGCCGCGAGCTTGCGTGAGCCAATTGATCATGGACGGAGAACGAAGTTTCCGACGTGGCGCTTTCGCATGAATTCGCGTTGCGCGTCGGCAATTCGTTCGAGGGGAAATGTGCCTGC
Organism: Bradyrhizobiaceae bacterium; assembly: GCA_947475225.1. Classification (GTDB taxonomy): domain Bacteria; phylum Pseudomonadota; class Alphaproteobacteria; order Rhizobiales; family Aestuariivirgaceae; genus Aestuariivirga. The sequence goes on along the minus strand of CANJMQ010000004.1, from coordinate 71,256 downwards.
CAACAGAGGCCTGATCTCGCCCCGCTCGATATATGCGACGAGATTTGGAAACACCGGTGCGTCCCACGCAGTGCATCCGATGAAGGTGAGGTCCTTCAGATAGAAATCGCGCATGTCGAAGGTGACCATGGGTCCACCGATGGCGCCTGAGGAGACATAACGCCCACCGCGCCGGAGCAGCTTCGGCATCCGGCTGAAGTGATCCCCCGCTACATTGTCAACGACCAGATCGACGCTGCTCTCGCCGAGTGCGTCAATCGGATCTTGGGTGCGATCGAGCACGATGTCACAGCCCAGTTCTTGCACGGCCTTGATCTTGTCATGGCTGGTCACGGCGACGACCCTGGCGCCGCGCCGCCGGGCAAGCTGGATGGCCGCTGACCCAACGCCTCCCGAAGCGCCGGTGATCAGCACCGTCTCTCCTGCTTTGAGCCCCGCACGGTGAAGCATGTTTTCCGCCGTGCCGTAGGCACAGGGAATGGTGGCGAGTTCGGCATCCGTCCACCCGCAGTCAACGGGAAACACTTCAGCCGCAGGGACCTTCACGAATTCTGCAAAGGCGCCATCGAAATCCGAGGCCATCCAGATGTTGTCGAGGCTGCCGAAGCCCTGTGTGCGCATGCAGGGACGAACCAGCACGCGCCTGCCGACCAGCGGCGCGTCACCGGCATCATGGGTGCTCACCACCTGACCGCAGCAGTCCGTTCCCTGTATGAAGGGAAAGGGCGTTGCCTTGTCCCAGCCGCCGTCAGACCTGACACTCGCCCCGTTTTCCGTCGTTTCCGCCGCGGCCTGCGTGCCGGTGGTGACGCTCGTGGAATACCAGCCAAGCCGGGTGTTGATCTCGGTGTTGTTGATGCCTGCTGCCAGCACGCGGATCAGCACCTCGCCTGGACCCGGCTGGGGTACCGGAACGTCGCGGTATACGAGCCTGTCGTAGCCGCCATTGCCGGTGGTTACCACGGCCTTCATCGTTTCGCTGCGGTCTGTGATGTCGAATCTGTCTGGCGCTATCTGAGCAGAGCTCATGACGTGACGGGCTGCATGTCGCGCGCCGGAAGGCGGACGGGGAAGCGTGCCCGGATCTGTTCATCGATGTCGCGCGGTACATGCGTCGGGAAGTGCGTCCGCAGGATGTCCTCCACCTTGCGTCTTGCCCGGTCAAGCAGGGCGGGCCGTCCCTTCTCCTCCCATTCCTTGGGAGAGCTGCGGTCGCCGACACTGGGATAGAGATACTCACTCTGCATGCGGTTCAGTGTCTGCTGGCTTGCAAGGAAGTGGTTGGGCCCGCCAAGGCAGGTTTCGCGGATCGCTTCGAGGGACAGGGCGTCCTCGCTGACGTCGATGCCGCGCACCGTGCGCTGCGTGGCGCCGATGATGTCATCATCGATGACGAGCTGCTCCATGCTGAAGCCGAGCAGGCTCGCCACCATGCCAGCCGATTCATAGAGCAGGTTTGCTCCGGCATTTGCAACGAGCGCGTGGTTGTAGGCCTTCTCGTAGCCCGCCTGGATGTCAGGCATCTTGGAGTCTGTCATGCCTGATGGCACGCCAGAGGTAAGGTCATAGGAGTGAATGACCTGCGCCGCTGCCGCGGAGAGAAGCGCCTGCTCCGGGCTGCCGCCCGACATGGCCCCAGTGCGGAGATCCGAGACGAAGCAGAACGGACCCATGATGGCCGGCGCACCCTTTTGCAAGGCATTGACGTAGACCAGCCCCGCGAGGCATTCGGCCAGTTCCTGCACAAGCGAGCCCGCGAGGGCAGCAGGCGAAGTGGCGCCCGCCTGTCCTGCCGACACAAGGAACACCGGCATTCCTGCCCGCACCGCCACTTCAAGGCAGCGGCAGGCTTCGGGAGCAAAGCGCAGCGGCGGAACAACGAAGCAGTTCGACTGGCTGACGAAGGGCCGTGCCCGCCACTTGTCTTCCGATCCGGCGATCATGTGGAGCATTTCCAGCGAGGCTGCCATGAACTCCGGCTCCCCCCAGCTCGTACCCACGTGCTTGGCGGTTCCGGACACGGCGGCGTAGCAGGTGTTGAAGTCCATCTCGAAGGGCAGCGCGATGTCGCGGCAGACCACCGAGCGTTGATAGAAGTGCACATGCTCCAGCGCATCGACCGTGCGGGCGATGTCATAGAGGTCCTTCACGGTCGACTCGCGGTAATGGCCGCTGGCTGCGTCCACCATGTTGACGGCGGCACCGGCTGTTCCGAAATGTACTTTCCGCCCCCATGGCTCGAGGTCGTGGCGGGCGTCCTGGCCGTGCAGCACGAAGCGCCTGCCCGCCCCGGCGATCACGTCCTCGACCAGGGCGCGAGGAAAGACCAGCCGCCCGTCGTCCCGCAGGACGGCCCCCGCCTTGGTGAGCAACGCGACACCGCTGGGCGGCGCATCCGAAAGGCCGATATCCTCGAGCACGGACAGCGCCGCCTGATGGATCCGTGCCGCATCGATCTCGCTCAACGGAGCATAGGTGCCGCCTTCCATGCCCGGCCAGACGGGACGGAGTTCAGGTGGCAGGCCGGCGGCTCGTGCCGCAGTGCGGGCTTCACGGCCCAGTCGGCGGGCGGTCGACATGCGACAATCTCCTGGCTCAATCCTGTAGGTCATGAATAGCGCGGAGTTGCTCGATCCGTAAGCCTCTCCCCGTGGTACCGGGTGAACATCTTGCCATCGTGTTCTGTTCTACGAGGGGACGACAAGGGGCGTGGCTGGTCGGCGCGCGGCAGCCGAACGGGCATGGATCAGGGATTGGGCGGTTCGTCGGCGGCACCATCCGTGCCGGAATCCAAGTTGCCGTCTGCACCGGTGGAGGAGCCGTCGTCTGGACCTTGGGCAGCCGCGCCGTCCTTGGCGGTCAGGAAAATGATTTCGGCCGGTGCGTTGTCCGCGCTGAAGCGAACGGCAAAGCCTGCACCTGGCAACAGCTTTCGCAAGGCACCTTCGAGGCTCGTGCTCCTCAGGTGGTTGGCGTTGACTGTCATCTCCTCCGGTTGGCCCTTGATCGTGGCACCCGTGGCACTGGTAATGGCATCCAGTAATTCCGTGGTGGAGACTGAATCGGTAATGTCGATGTCATAGCCCTTGGCGGCGGCCGTCACGGTCACACCGGCCTCCGCGGCACCTGGCAGGGCAGCTCCCATCAGCAAAACTGCGGCGGGCAGGGCCCACCGCAGCGTCACTGGCTGATTTGCTGAATATCTCGTGGCTCCTCGCATCAAATTCCGAGCGGCAGGTTGCGCTTTCTGGTTCCGGTGAGGGCAGCATAGGCATTGGCGATGGCTGGGGCAACCGGTGGAACGCCAACTTCGCCGATGCCACCCAGGGGCGAGCCCTGATTGACGATGCGTACCGTGATGATGGGCGTGTCGGCCATGCGGCCCAGCCGGTAGTCACTGAAGTTCTTCACCTGCGCGACGCCATGGTCGAACTGCATGCGGCCCCAGCGAGCGGAACTCATGCCCTGCAGGATGCCGCCCTGGATCTGCGCGACCACCTGGTCGGGATTCACGGCGAAGCCGCAATCAACCGAGCAGAAGATACGGCTCACCTTGTAGTTTGTGGTAGAGCCGGAGGCTACTCGGGTCACCTCCGCCACCATGGCGGCGGAACTGCCGAAGCCTGGCGACAGCGCCATGCCGCGCGCTGTGCCGGGAGGAGCCGCACTTTTCCAGCTGGAGAGCTGCGCCACATCCTCAAGCAGCGCCTTCATCGTGTCATTGCCGGCGAGAAGCGACAGGCGATAGTCATATGGATCCCTGCCGAGAAGCCGGGCGCATTCGTCAATGGCGCTTTCGACCGCGAAGCAGCTGATCGACTGGCCCACCGAGCGCCAGAAACCAAGTGAGAAGCCGGTCTTCTGCTCCACATAGTCGACCACTCGCCTGGTCATTGCATTGGCATATGGCATCGGCTCGTCGCCATTGCCCACTGCGCTGCCCACCGCGATGCTGTCCACAAAGGAGGAGTAGCTGGCGGTTGGCGAGACGAACCCGTGGGACCGCATGACCGAGGGCGCCGCGATCCGGTTGTACCAGCCCTGGATGGAGCCATTTGCATCAAGCCCAACCTGGATCTTCGAGACGGCAGCCGGCCGGAAGAAGTCGCGTGCGAAATCCTCCTCGCGCCACCACATCAGCTTCACCGGTGCCTTGGCGAAAAGTGCCACCCGCACCGCCTGGGCCACATAATCCTGCTCGATCTTGCGGCCGAGGCCGCCTCCCATCAGCGTTGTGGTGACGCTGATCTTGTCGCGCGGGAGTGCCGGGAGAAGGGCGGTCACGGTGTTGACGACCCAGTCCGGCGCCTGTGTAGGGCACCAGACATTGATGGCACTCACCGTCACTCCGTCGGGGGCATAGAGTGGCTCGACCGTGCAGTTCAGAACCTCCATGCAGGCATGCGCCAGCATGGGGAAGCTGTAGGTCAGGTTCAGCTTCCTCGGTTGGGAGTTGATTGCACTCAGCACCGTGGCGGCGCTGGTGCCCGCAGGCTTTGCCTCGGCCACGGCGGAGGTGGTGCTGCTGAGGAGAGAATTGAGGCTGCCGGTCTGGGTGGCGGTGTCGACGAGCGATTGCTGGGCATAGCTCAAAGACGTCCATGTCACGGTGAGCGCATTGAGCGCCTTGCGTGCCGCCCATGAATCCGCAGCGACGACAGCCACGGCGGTGTCGAGATTGACAGCGAGCGTGCCCGCTGGCGCCGCCCCCATGGTGGAGACCTTTGCGCCAAGTGCGGGGGCATGTTTCACGGCGGCGAACTTCATGCCCGGAAGCTGAACGTCGAGGCCGAAGACCGCGCTGCCGTTCACTTTTTCGCGAATGTCCGGGCGGATCATCCGGGTGCCGATGACCTTATAGGCGTCGGGATCCGACATTCGGGACGTAGTCGGGTTGGTGCTCGCTGCTTCGGTGGCGAGTTCGCCATAGCTCCAGCTGTTGCCGGCGTCGTCTCGCACCAGATTGGGCGTCCAGGTTCCGGAATCCGGGTCGGTGAAGCCTGCCACGGCGCGCAGCGTGTTCGGGTCGCCGCCCTTCTGAATTGCGGCCGCGACAAGCATCGAGCGGGCGGTGGCGCCGGCGTCGAGCATGTAGTCGAAATAGCCTCGTACGCCCGATGACCCGCCTGTGACCTGCGATGCTTGGAGGCCGGTGCCATATTGCGCGCCATAGGGTGCTGGCACGGTGCGGATGCGGGTAAAGTCGAGCGGCAGTTCCTCGGCAATGATCTGCGCAAGCGCTGAGTTGATGCCCTGCCCCATCTCTCCGCCCGGAACGATGAGGGTGATGCTGTCGTCGGCTCCGATCACCAGCGTCGCCTTGCCAGCGGCGAAGGACGCATCCTCTCCCGGCTTGGAGGCAAGCGAGGCGCGCGGAAGCGAGATATCGAGCATCAGGCCACCGCCTGCCGCGATGCTGGCCTTGAGGAAGCTGCGGCGGTTCAGCTTGAAGTTGTCCGCCTTGGGTTGTGCTGGTTCTTCCGTCGTCACGAAAGGCGCTGGCTTCAGCGGGAACCCTGACATTTCATTCATGTGTGCCTGCCTATGCCGCGATCGCTTGACCGGTGAGTGTCTTGATGGCATCGCGCACACGCGGATAGGTGCCGCAGGCGCAGATGTTGGAGATTGCCTGGTCAATGTCCGCATCGCTCGGACGCGGCTTGCTGCGCAGCAGAGCATAGACGGCCAGCAGCATTCCCGACTGACAGTAGCCGCATTGCGGAACCTGACTCTCCACCCACATCTCCTGCAGCATCTTGCCCGTAACGCCGCTTGAGCCAGCCGGGGGCATGTCGGCGAGGCCCTCGATGGTGACCAATTTCTTGTCGATGAAGTTGGCCACGTTCTCTGTGCAGGTCTTGGTCAGCGTGCCATCTGCAAGAATCACACAGGCTGAACACACCTCGATGCCGCAGCCATACTTCGTGCCGGTTGCGCCAACGCGGTCGCGCAAGACCCATAGCAGCGGCGTCGACGTGTCCGCCACGTCGCCCGTCCAGTTCCTGCCGTTTACGTTGATGGTGATCGACGTCATGCGCTCGCTTCCCGTTTCCGCTCTGTCCAGCGGGTTGGGTCTGACACTAACAAAGGTTTGCATGTGCGTCTTGCTGTTAGTCTTGCTAGCAAGGAAAATAAGCCGGTTTACCTTAACCGACGAGGAATTTACCTATGATATTAATCATAGTGTTCAGTCCGCTGTAAGACCGGCAGATTGAATATGCGATGCCGGTTTTAAGGTTAATGCAGCCGCCCGAATGCTGCTGGCTCAATTGTAAGCGAACTGTATCGCCAACTCGCTGCCCGGCACAGGAAAGAGCGATGACAGTTACTCAGTTTCTCATCCCGCCGTTCCCTGGAGGGCGTCACCCGCGGAGGATCCGGATCGTGCGAGATCAGGGTTCTGCCGAGAGCAGGGGGATAGCCGTCGTCGATGTGCGATGAGGAAGACTTGTTCGGTGCGTACAAGGATGGCCCGCCGCGGCGATGACGGTCACCCGCCCGCACTCCGCGTCCGCAACTGCTCTGCTCCCCGAAAACTCCAGCGTCAGGTGATCCAAAGAATAGGCACCGAGCAAACTTCAGTGGCAGGCCACCAGCCATCTTCCCTGGTTCCTGATCTTTCCACTTGCGATCACTCCAGCTGGAACTGGAGGCCAGAAATCAGGCGCCGCGGGGAGTCGGGATTGCTGCTGTTGCTGTTGTCACTGCCATTCTGCATGTGGCGGCACGCAGCCTCGTCACTTCACATATCCCGCCCGGATTTTCTTGATCTCCTCCTCCAGAACGATCACGCAGGCAGCCTGGTCCGTCTTCGACTTGAAACCCAGTCGGACCTTTCGTGCGCAGATGAACATGGATGGTGATGGAAGATCAAACTCTTCCAGGCAGAGGTTATCGATGAATGCTCCCCGCTCGCCGGTCATCAGCCATGTCACACATCGCCGGAACATCGGATCGTCGAATGGCGGTTGTTCCGCCGCCGTGGCCGTGCCGGCAGCTGCACAACACAGGAAGAGCGGGATAAAAATTGCCAGCGGACGCTTCATGCGAACCTCGAGTTGGTGACCGTTCTCCCGGCATTGGCCGGAACGACGCCTATCTGGACAGCAGTCGCAGTCCGATCATTGTCGTCAGCCCGGACACGGCCCCCGTCAGTACAGTTCCCCAGAGCAGGTCGATCACCGCGATCTTCGTGGTGAAGTCCTTCATCACGGCGAGGTTGGTGAGATCATAGGTGCCGTAGGCGACCAGCCCCAGCACAGCGCCATAGAGCACCGCCTGGCCCACGGAGCCGCCCTGCACGGCAGGCCAGACCACCATCACCATCAGGCCGGTGACATAGAGTATGTAGAACGCCCCGGCGGCGCCCATGTTGGGCGGTTGGCGCAGCAGATTGCCGATCTCGCTCACATAGATGCCGCGGCCCAGCCACAGCAGCCAGATCATATCAATAGCGAGGAACAGAACCGCCGCTGCAATCCAGAGAATGATCCACTGTGCCATTTCGCTCTCCTGTCGATGATTCCTTCATACGGCAGGAGTATGAGCAGGATCACACGTGATTGAACATCTTCAGGCCACCGCTCTCGACAGCGCGCACTGCGACCACAACTCCGACAGTGCCGTCACCAGATGGTCGATGTCGGCGTCGGTGTGGAGCGGCGTGGGCGTTATCCGCAGCCGCTCCGTGCCGCGCGGCACGGTGGGATAGTTGATCGGCTGGATGTAGATGCCGTACTGGGCCATCAGGATATCACTGATCCACTTGCACTTCTTGGCATCGCCCACCATCACCGGGACAATGTGGCTGTTGTTGGACATGTAGGGCACACCTGCCTGGTCCAGCTTCTTCCGGAGCTTCGCCACGCGGTCCTTGTGGCGCATGCGCTCAAACTGGGAATTCTTGAGGTGGCGGATCGAGGACGCCGCACCCGCGGCGACCGCCGGCGGCAGGGCCGTGGTGAAGATGAAGCCCGAGGCGAAGCTCCTCACGAAATCGCACAGGGCGGCAGACCCCGTGATATAGCCGCCGACCACGCCGAAGGCCTTGCCAAGGGTTCCCTCGATCACTGTGATACGGTTCATCAGCCCCTCGCGCTCGGCAATGCCGCCGCCGCGCGGGCCATACATGCCCACCGCATGAACCTCGTCGAGGTAGGTCATGGCGCCGTATTTGTCAGCGAGGTCGCAGATTTCCTTGATCGGTCCGATGTCGCCATCCATCGAATAGACCGACTCGAAGGCGATGAGCTTGGGCCGGGACGGGTCGGCTGCCTTCAGCAGGCGCTCGAGGTCGTGTAGGTCATTGTGCTTGAAGATGTGACGCTCCGCACGGCTGTGGCGAATGCCCTCGATCATCGAGGCGTGGTTGCCGGCGTCCGAGAACACCATGCATCCGGGGATACCGCTCGCCAGCGTGCCCAGTGCCGCCCAGTTCGAGACATAGCCCGAGGTGAAGAGCAGGGCACCTTCCTTGCCATGCAGGTCGGCGAGTTCGCGTTCGAGTTCAACGTGATAGTGGTTGGTGCCAGAGATGTTGCGCGTGCCACCCGCACCCGCGCCACAACGGTCCAGAGCCTCGTGCATCGCGGCGATGACGGAGGCGTTCTGGCCCATTCCGAGATAGTCATTGGAGCACCAGACGGTGATCTCCTTATGCGTCGGCCCATGGTGCGTGGCCTTGGGAAAATTGCCCGCCTTGCGCTCCAAGTCAGCAAAGACGCGGTAGCGACCTTCGGTCTTCAGCGCGTCGAGTTCGCTTTGGAAGAAGCTTTCATAATCCATCGGGGGCACTCCGGAGGGTGGCATTGAGCGGCGTATAATCAAATGTGGGCGAGTTGGGGTTGCGCGATTTCGCCACGTCCTGGTGGACGGGCAGACTCCATTTCCACAGCTTTTCCACAGGCACCGGAAGCATCAGCATCCAGTGTTCGAAGACGGCTAGCGCCGCCAGCGCGGCCAAGAGCGACCATCCGGCGCGCTCTGCCTCCAGATCGGCGGAGAATGCCTGCTGGAAAAGCAGCACGGCGCCAATTGTGGCGGCGGTAACAGAGAAAGGAAACAGCAAATTCATGGACTTGCGGGTAAGGAAGCTCTTCAGCACCGCCATGTGGGCCGGTACGAACTCCTCCGATACGTTGCGGACACCAAGGAATACGTTGAGGCGGGCGGAGAGGTGCATGGCCCACAGCAGGAGATAGGCGCAAAGCCCCCAGTTATTCACAGCTTTTCCACAGAGTCCCCAGATGGCCAGCGCCACGGCCACGATGGCGATCTCGTGCCACAGGTTGACGCCCAGCGCGTGGCCGAAGTGCCGCCAACCGGAACATCCGGCGGCGCAGGATTGCTTGCGGGGGCCTGTCACGAAGCCGGTATAGAGGCTCAGTTCCTGCCAGCCCCAGGCGAGAACGCCCGCGGTGAACGAGGCATAGACGGCGAAGAGCGTGCTATCATCCCGCTCCGCCCAGACCACCCAGAGGGTGGCCGCCAGTAACGCCGTGCCGCCGGCCATGCTCCACTTGAAGGTCCGCACCGGCAACTGATCCAGAAAGAAGATCACGCCGGTGGCGAACCACCAGAGAACCAAGGCATAGGCGATGGGCAGTGCGTATTCCATCAGATCGGTGTCACCAGGTTGGAGCGAGTCGAATATTGGCGGGAAGCGCGTTATTCTTTGCCGGAATCAGATAGAGGCGCAGCATGGTCGCGCCCGCTGCCGCTGCCGTCCATGCCTTGCCCAGCTTCGCCGTGAGGCCACCCTTCTTCTGCCATACGGCGGCGCGGTCATTGATCTTCCGCAATTTCTCGAGGCAGGCAAAGAAAGCCGGATTGTCGATGTCGAGTTCCAGCGGGAAGACCTGCCTGGAAATCTCGGATGTTATCTTGAAGACCTTGTAGCCATATTCGGTGGGGTCGATTCCCAGCGCCTCGTGGAAGTGCGGCCGCTGGTGGTCGCGGACGTACATGGTGGCGAACACCGCCACCAGGAAGAACTTCACCCACAGCTTGTTGAGGCCCGACAGCAGTTCGGGATGCGCCCGCATGAGGAGCGCGAAAGCCTCACCATGGCGGAACTCGTCGTTGCACCACTTCTCGAACCACTTGAAGATCGGGTGGATGCGGTTTTCCGGATGCTGCTGCAGGTGCCGGAAGATGGTGATGTAGCGCGCATAGCCGATCTTCTCGGACAGATAGGTCGCGTAGAAGATGAACTTGGGGCGGAAGAAGGTGTATTTTTTCGTCTTGGTCAGGAAGCCCAGATCGACACCCAAGTTGAAGTCCTTGAGCGTGTCGTTGATGAAGCCCGCATGGCGGCCCTCATCGCGTGCCATCAGGCGGAACAGCTCGCAGAGGTCCGGGTTGGTGCCGCGTTTCCTCATCTCTGAATAGAGCACGCAGCCTGAGAATTCGGCGGTGAGCGAGCTCACGAAAAAGTCGACGAGCTCGCGGCGCAGACCTTCCGGCAGGGACGCGAGCTCCACATGGTCCCACTCGTCATTGCGCTTGAAATGGCCCTTGTTGGGGTCGGACTGCATCTCGGCGATGAGTGCGTCCCATTCCTTGCGGACGGATGAGACGTCGAGCTTGTCCAGCGCAGCGAAGTCGGTGGTGTAGAAGCGCGGGCTCAACACAGTTGATTCCTGCGCCTTGGCCAGCGTATCCGCCGGCCTTATTCCGAGTGTTTCGATGGTCATTAGAGCTCCTCCCCCGAAAAGCTGAATTCCAGAAGTTCCATGAATTCCAGATCGCCAGTGAGCTTCACCCACTTGCGCTCCAGCCAGTTGGCCCGCGTGATCGTCGCCTTGCGGCGCTCGGTCGCGGACTCGCCATAGGGTACGATGATCGGCTTGCCATGGACGAGCACCTCGTCGCCCGGCTCGACGGTTACCCCGTCATCAAGTTCCACGTGCGCAGCGAGGTTCTCGAAGGTGTTCATCACGCGCACAGTGCACATCACGTCTTCTGTGGACGTGGGAGCGAAGGGATTCAGCATCAGTTCTGATCTCCTGAAGGTGAAAGGAAGCGCAGGAAGGAAGCGGCATTGTCGCGCCCATAGGCCGCAAGGTCCAGCGATACGCCTGAGGCGGTGTCGACCAGCAGCAGCTGCCCGTTGTTCAGCCGCTCGAGGCGATAGGCGTCAGAAGCCTTGGCCAGTTCGGTCTGGCGCATGCGGTTCAGTCCGCGCAACACGCCCGGGATGAAGCCCACGGCACTGGTATGTGTGATGAGCGCACCGCTCTTGGCATCGATCACCGCCACGCCCTGCGTATCACCCTCGAAGCGCAGCAACCGGCTCTGCGCCACACCGGATGCGCCGAGGCTCTGGACCGGCGAATAGCCGCCGATGCGGGCCATGGAAACGGCCAGGAGTGCCACCACCACCATGCCGGCCGCCGCGAGTGCTGCGGGGTTAGGCCTGAGGCTGCGGGCGGGTTGCTGGATAACGGCGCTTCTCATGCGGCCACCGGCTGGCTGGTGTTTGCGGCAAGCACCGGTGATGTTTCAACCGGCATCGGCGCGGTGGCTGTTCCAGCCAGTGCCGAGGCGAGCAGGCTCGCCACGTCATCGGCCTTTGCCAAGGAGCGCAAGGTTGGCTGCGGATGGGCGAAGTGGAACGGGCGCGCATGCGGCCACAGCACCAGATAGGCAATGCGCTCCTTGCGTGTCACCTTCAGCGGAATATCGCCGGAGCCATTGCCGAAGACCCGCAGCGCCGCCCCATCAATCTGGCTGAAGGGCAGGTTTATGGTTACGGGCAGTGCCATGCCGACGCGCATCACCACGCGCTTCGATGTGATGGTATAGACTGTGGTCTTGGCGCTCAGATAGGCAAGGGCGGACAGCAGCGCCGCCGCGAAAAGTCCCATCGGCATGAGCCATTGGAAGGGCCGGATAGCGAAGGCAAAGCTTTCACCCTCGGCCAACCGCAGCGCGCCGGCGAGGATGGTGAGCCCCGCGAAGTACCAGATCACCTTGCGCACGTGGAAGGCATGGACCGCCAGGTCCTGCCAGCGGGGAGAACCCTGCCACAGCATACGCTCGCCCCTGGGCAGCAACTGCGGCAGCCCGCGGATCGGCTCGAAGTCGAAATCGTCGTGGTCCTGTTTCATACCAGTGGCTCGGCCCGGTCGGCGGTCGCATAGAGATTTCCGCCAGCATAGTAGGCGCAGATCTTGTCTTCCTCAAGCCTGGTAACGACGTCGGGGTTACGAAGGCCCGGCACCTTGATGAACTGCTTCGATGTGATGGACTTCACGTCGATGCGCTTCTTTCCACCCCAGATGCGGGCGAGCGTCGTCGGCAGCAGCACGTTGCGGGTGTGGCCTTCCTTGTCGCTCACTTCGACTTCGAGGTAGCGCATGATGTATTCCGCACGGTCCACCCACACGTCCTTCACCGTGCCCCCCTGTTTTCCGTCACAACCGATCACCGGCATGCCGCGCGGGTCGGGGTCACGCTCTTCCACATGCCAGTCGGGGTTGTTGCGGAGCGGCGAAAGCTTGGGCTCGCCGGTGAACAGCGCGTCGGGAATATCGAGGCGCTCGGCATAGGCGGCGGGGCCCACGCCATCAACCATCGCGTCGCCATCTGGCTCCAGTGGGGCGCCCGGCCATGGGCCGATGGGGGTCGCCTTGATCGGACGGCCGTCATAGGGTTCGGCGCGCGGCGCCTGCACCGTGGTTCCATCGGCCAGCAGGAATGTCTTGGGCGACGGAACCGCGGGGAAACCCTGCACCGTGATGTTCCCTGAACGGTCGGACTCCAGCGGATAGCCCTCGCGCTTGTCCTCCCGGCGAACATAGAAGATCAGCCCGATCAGGAAGGCCCAGAAGGCATAGAGCACGATCTGGGCGACGTCGACATACTGGGTCAAGGCTGCAGACATGGTGGTTCTCCTTCGGTCAGCCTGGAATTTGTGCAAGGCCAAAGCCCTGCTGTCTGGTTGAGCGTTTGCTGCCGCGCACCAGTGGCCCGATGACGGCAAGCGTGGCGAAAAGAAGCATGATCTCGATCTGGTAGACGGTCACGTATCCTGCGGCAGGGCCCGTGGTGGCGGAGCCAAGTTCACCATGCATCGCAAGGTCAGATACGGCATCACGCAGCATGCCGCTGATGCCGACGCCGATACCTGCGCAGGTCGCCTGCACACCGCCCCATGCGCCGAGCGCGAAGCCGCTCATGGTGCCGGCACCACTGGAGGCCAGGTCCATGGCTGCGGTCAGCATGCCCACCGAGAACAGCCCGCCGCCCAGCCCAATGAAGAAAGCGCCGGTCTGGAACAATGACACCATGTGGAACACGGGCGAGAAGATAACCGCCGCGAAGGCCATTATCCCGGCGAGAAGCCCGAGCGAGGCGAGACGATAGGGATCAGCCCCATGACCCAGGCGACGTGCCGAAATCGCGAAGCCTGCCAGTGTGCCAAGCGCCATGGTGGCCGTCAGCCATGTCGTCTGTCCGACGCTGAGGTTGAATACCTGGCCGCCGAAGGGTTCCAGCAGGATGTCCTGCATCGCAAAGGCAGCGGAGCCGAGGCCGACGCCGATTAGCAACCGCTTGGCGCGGCCGGCGGCGCTGAATTGACGCCACGCCTCGGCGAAGGTCATTGTCTCCGCGTCCCTGGCGGTGAGCTTCGGGTTGCGAGCCTCCTGCTTCCACATGGCGATGCTGTTCAGCACCACGGTGAGGACGGCGACGCCCTGGATGATCTGGATCAACTGCTTTGCCGAAAAGTCATGCAACAGGCTGCCGAAGACCAGGGCGCTCAGCACCATGCCGGCGAGCAGCATCACGTAGAGAAGAGCCACCACGCGCGGGCGGGTTTCTTCGGTGGCGAGGTCATTGGCAAGCGCCAGACCCGCCGTCTGTGTGGTGTTGATGCCGGCTCCGATCAACAGGAAGGCCAGCGCCGCGCCAATCTCGCCCCACACGGGTGAGCCGTGGCCGTTGCCGCTCAGCACCAGCAACGCAAAGGGCAGGATGGCGAAGCCGCCGAACTGCATCATGGTGCCAAACCAGATGTAGGGCACGCGCCGCCAGCCCAGCACGGACTTGTGGGTGTCCGACTTGAAGCCGATCAGCGCCCGGAATGGTGCAACAAGGACCGGTATCGACACCATCAGCCCGACCATCCAGGCCGGAACGCCGAGTTCGACGATCATCACCCGGTTCAGCGTACCGGTCAGGAGCACCATGGCCATGCCGACCGAAACCTGGAACAACGACAACCGCAAGAGGCGCGACAAGGGCAGTTCCTGTGTCGCGGCATCGGCGAAGGGCAGGAATCGTGGACCGATCTGCTGCAGCGCCGACACGAGCTTGCGGTTGAGCTTCATCATGTGCGCTTCAGTTCCTGCGCCTGGGAGATGTAGAAACCGCTGGAGACCCGCGCAGTGCGGCCAGGCCACCAGTCGGCGAGATGTTCGGAGCGGCTTAAGCCCTTGTAGAGAGATGCGGTGGCGTGCGGCACGATGCGCGGCGAGCGGTCGCTTCTCGGGAAGGCCTTGCCGATGAAATGCAGGGTCGCCAGCACAGGCGTGCGCGGCGCGTAGGTGAAGTGCACGCCGCTGCGGCTCATTTCAGTGAGGCGGGTCAGCATACCGATCATGTCGGGCAAGCTGTAGTGGATGAGCGAGTCCATCGCCACGATGTGATCGAAGGTGCCGTACTTCGTGTCGAGCATGTCGCCCGCCATGAAGTGGATGCGTCCCTGGCCCAGCTTGTCCGGGACGCGTTCCTTGGCGATGCCGATGAGCGTGGGGGAAATGTCCACCGCCGTCACGTCGGCCCCACGCTTGGCAGCCTCGACGGCCAGCGCGCCGGTGCCGCAACCAGCGTCCAGCAGACGGCAGCCACGCAGGTCATCAGGCAGGAAGGAGAGCAGCGTGCTGCGCATGCGATCGCGTCCCGCGCGCACCGTCGCGCGGATGCCGCTCACCGGCGCATCCGACGTCAGCTTCTGCCATGTGTGCGCGGCCGTCTTGTCGAAATAGGTTTCGATTTCGCCGCGTCGTTCAAGGTAGGTGTCGCTCATCAGTCGAACCCCAGGAAATCGAAAATGTCACGGTCCTTCATGGAGCGGGCCTCGCAGGGCTCGCCGCCGGTCCACAGTTCTGCAGCGAGCCGCATGTATTCGCGCTGCACGTGGTCTACTTCAGGGGACGAGGGCATCTCGAAAAGGGTCGCCTTCTTGAGGCGGCTCAACCGAATTGCGTCGACGTCGGGGAGGTGCGCGATGCGCTTCAAGCCCGTTGCATCCGCGAAGCGGTCGATCTGGTCGGTGTCTTTGGAACGGTTGGCGATGACGCCACCAACGCGCACGCCATAGTTCTTCGCCTTGGCGTTGATCGCCGCCACGATGCGGTTCATGGCAAAGATCGAGTCGAAGTCGTTGGCCGTCACGATCAGCGCACGGTCGGCATGCTGCAGCGGCGATGCGAAGCCGCCGCACACCACGTCGCCAAGCACGTCGAAGATGACGACATCGGTGTCTTCCAGCAGGTGATGCTCCTTCAGGAGCTTAACCGTCTGGCCGACCACATAGCCGCCGCAGCCGGTGCCGGCGGGCGGGCCACCAGCCTCGACGCACATCACGCCGTTGTAACCCTGGAACACGAAGTCCTCGGGGCGCAGTTCCTCGGAGTGGAAGTCCACCTGCTCGAGGATGTCGATCACCGTGGGAACGAGACTCTTGGTGAGCGTGAAGGTCGAGTCATGCTTGGGGTCGCAGCCGATCTGCAGCACGCGCTTGCCGAGCTTCGAGAAGGCAACCGAGAGATTCGAGGACGTCGTGCTCTTGCCGATGCCTCCCTTGCCATAGACCGAGAACACCTTGGCGGTGCCGATCGAGGCGGTGGGGTCAAGGTGCACCTGCACGCTGCCTTCGCCGTCTCCGCGCTGAGCCACCCGTGGCTTGCGATCAATCACCAATGTCATGCCGCAACCTCCACTCCAATGCCTTCGAGCCTGTCTTCGAGTTCTTCGCCAGCACGTTCGAGTGCGGCGAGGGTTTCCGCGTCCGGCGACCAGAAGTCGCGGCGCTGGGCTTCGAGAAGGCGGTTCACCACCTTCATCGCAGCCTTGGGATTGAGGGACGCGAGGCGATCCCGCATCTTTTCGTCCAGCACATAGGTCTCGCTGAACTGCTGGTAGACCCAGGGTGCCACCTGTCCGGTCGTCGCCGACCAGCCAACAGTGTTGGTGAGGTGGCTTTCAATGTTCTTCACACCTTCATGGCCGTGCTTCAGCATGCCCTCGTACCACTTGGGGTTCAGTACGCGGGTCCGGCTTTCGAGCGCCACCTGGTCGGCCAGCGTGCGCACCACACCGGTTCCGCGTGTCTGGTCGCCGATGTAGACCGGCACCGCTTCGCCGCGCTGCTTCTCCGCCGCACGGCTGATGCCGCCGAGCGAGTCGAAATAGTGGTCGATGGTGGTGACGCCGAGTTCAACACTCTCAAGATTTTGATAGGCGAGGTCGACGCCCGACAGCACCGAAGCCATGAGTTGCGACTGCTGCGCCACCTGCCCGTTGCGGCCATGCGCGAAGCTCTTGCGCTTGGCGAACATGTCGCCCAGCTCGTCCTCGTCTTCCCACCGGCCGCTGTCGACCAGCATGTTGACGTTGGAACCATATGCGCCGTCGGCATTGGAGAAGACGCGCAGTGCCGCGGTCTCAAGGTCGCAGTTGTTGGCCGCCATGTGGGCCAGCGCGTGTTTCCTGACGAAATTCATGCTGTCTGGCTCATCCGCCGAGGCGGCGAGCCAGCAGGCTTCCGCCAGCATGCGGGTCTGCAGCGGCAGCAGGTCGCGGAAGATGCCCGAGAGGGTGAGCATCACGTCGACGCGCGGGCGACCCAGCTCGGCGATTGGCAGCAGGCTGGCGCCGCACAACCGGCCAAAGCTGTCGAAGCGCGGTGTGGCGCCGAGCAGGGCGAGTGCCTGGGCGATGGGCCCGCCCTCACTCTTCAGGTTGTCGGTACCCCACAACACCAGTGCCACGGTCTCAGGCAGCGGCTTGCCGCCGGCCACATGGGTGTCGAGCAGCAGCTGCGCCTGGCGCGCGCCATCCTTCACCGCGAAGGCGGACGGGATGCGGAAGGGATCGAAGCCGTGGATGTTGCGCCCCGTCGGCAGGATATTGGGCGAGCGGATGAGGTCGCCGCCGGGCACCGGCCGGATGAAGCGCGCATCGAGCGCCCGGAGGAGGCCCTGGAGCTCGTGGTCTTCCGAGAGCAGCCGGTCCATCTCCTCGAGGTCCGTCTGGGTGCCGGCTTCCTTGACGTTATCGAGTGTCTCGCGGCGGGCGTCGGCACTCATCGGCACGCCGACGACATGCAGGCCATGCGGGATCAGCGTATATTCCAGTTCGAGGATCTGCTGCTGCAGCGTTTGGACCTGCGCTTCCGGATGGTCCCAGGCGGGTTCCGCCTTTGCGAGATCGACAGCTGCCGCCTGCGCCTGGACGAGCACCGCGAGATCATGGCGTTCCGCGGCATCGGGTTCGAGCCCGCGCCAGCGATCTATCGAGGCCTTGAGATCGACAAGGCCACGATAAAGTCCGGCCTGCGAAAGCGGCGGGGACAGATAGCTCACCAACGTGGCACCGGAGCGGCGCTTTGCGATGGTGCCTTCCGATGGGTTGTTCGCTGCGTAGAGATAGAGATTGGGGAGATCGCTTATCAGCCTGTCCGGCCAGCATTCGGCCGACAGTCCGGATTGCTTGCCCGGCATGAACTCCAGCGCGCCATGCGTGCCGAAGTGCAGGACGGCGTTTGCCGCGAAGTCCTCCCGGAGGTAGCGGTAGAAGGCGGAGAAGGCGTGGGTCGGCGTGAAGCTCTTCTCGAACAGCAGTCGCATCGGGTCGCCCTCGTAACCGAAGGCGGGCTGGATGCCGACCAGCACATTGCCAAAGCGCTCGCCCAGCACATGGATGGTAGAGCCATCCGCCTGCTGGCGCCCCGGCGCGGGGCCCCACTGCGCCTCGATCTCGCGCAGGTAGGTCTCGCGGCGTACATGCTCGTCGGCGGGAATGCGGTGGACCACGTTGGTGTCCGCCCCGAAGCGCTCGGCATTGCCTTTCAGGATGCGCGCCTGCAACTCATCGACGGAGGCGGGAACCTCGACGTTGTAACCATCGGCCTTCATGGCGGTCAGGGTGTTGAACAGCGACTCGAATACGGCAAGGAAGGCAGCCGTGCCCACCGCGCCTGCATTTGGCGGGAAGTTGAACAGCACGATGGCGATCTTGCGATCATGTTTTGGCGTCTGCCGCAGCGCCACCTGCTTGGCGACGCGCGCGGCCAGCATCGCGGCGCGCTCGGCTTGCACCCGCATGCCGCGCTCGCCCTGGTCGGCGATGGAGCGGCCGCCGAACACCACGCCGCCCGTTGCACCGTCAAGCTCAGGGATGGCGATCATCATCGTGGTTTCGATGGGGTGCAGGCCGCGCTCGGACTCTTTCCATTCTTCGAGCGTCTGGAACTCGACGGGTTGCGCCGCGAGATAGGGCACGTCGAGCCTGGCCAGCATGTCCTCGGCCGCGCGCGCGTCGTTGTAGGCGGGGCCACCCACCAGCGAAAAGCCGGAGAGCGAGACGAGCGCGTTGATGACAGGGCTGCCGTTCTTCATGAAGAAGCGTTCAATGGCAGGCCGCTGGTCAAGACCCGTTGCGAAGGCCGGGATCACCTTCAGGCCACGCGATTCGAAGGCCGCGATCACGCCGTCATAATGCGCGGTGTCACCGGAGAGTACGTAGGAGCGCATCAGCAGGAGGCCCACGGTACCCTTGCGGGCGGTGGGGGGCGAGGGCAGATCTTCGGCCTTCTCGGTCATCCTCTGGCTCAGGCGCGGGTGGTAGACGCCCACTTCCGGATAGTTTTGCGGATCCTGGAAGGCGATGCCGCGCATGCCCTTGCGGGGGCCGTCGGCGAATTTTGAAACGAGGAAGCGAACCATCTGGCCGATGTTCTCTTCCGAGCCCGCCAGCCAGTATTGCATGGCGAGGAAATAGGCGCGCACATCCTGTGCCGAACCGGGGATGAAGCGCAGGATCTTCGGCAGCCGCTTCAGCATGGCCAACTGCTTTTCGCCCGCCGTGGCCTTCTCGGTGTCTTTGTTGGTCTTGGCGCCGCGCAGCTTCTTAAGCAGGTTGACGATGGTGCCCTGGCTGCCACCCATCGCGAAGCGGCCCATGCGGCTGAGCTTGATCACTTCGCCCGCCGACATGAAGCAAACCATGGCGTCGCAGTTGTCGCGCCGCGCGGTGAGGGCCGGAAGCACCGCCTGAATGTGGTCTTCCATGAACAGCATGGTGGCGATGATGATGTCGCCCTTGCCTATTTCCTCGATGCAGTGTGCCAGCGCATCCGCATTGCCGCCCCAATTGGAGGCCGCATGTACGGACAGGGTGAGTCCCGGTACTTCGCGCACGAGTTGCGCGTTGACGCGCGCGACAGCACCCGTCAGGTGATTGTCGAGCGTGACGATGACCACGCGGCAGGGCGCCTGTGGCGCCTTATCTGCTATAATGTGCTTTGGCATCGTACAACGTCTCAATGGTGATGAGGGTGATGCCGCGCTCGGCGGCGAAGCGTTCGGTGTTGCGGCGCGCCTTGCCGCGCACGAAGAAGGGGATCTTCTGCAGTTCCCTTTCGGCCTCGCTGGCCCAGCCGCCGGCGGCTGGGGCAACTGCGGCCACGGTCGTGGCAGGCTTCGATGCGCCGTGGCCCAGGTGAGAGGCGGCGGCCTTGTCGTTGAACTCGAAATCGTTGCGGAACATGTGGAGCAGGTGCTCCTCCAGGCCCATCATCAACGGGTGCACCCAGCTGTCGAAGATCACGTTTGCGCCTTCGAAGCCCATCTGCGGTGAATAGCGGGCGGGGAAGTCCTGCACATGCACGGGAGCCGAGATCACCGCGCAGGGGAAGCCGAGCTTCTTGGCGATGTGGCGTTCCATCTGCGTGCCGAGCACGAGTTCGGGCTGCAGTTCCGTCACCTTCGCCTCGACCTCGAGATAGTCATCGGTGATCAGTGCCTCGAGGCCCAGCTTCGTTGCGGCCTCGCGGACGGGCCGCGCGAATTCGCGCGAGTAGGTGCCAAGCCCCACCACCTCAAAGCCCAGTTCCTCCTTGGCGATGCGAGCCGCAGCCAGCGCATGCGTCGCATCGCCGAAGATGAAGACGCGCTTGCCGGTCAGGTAGGTTGAGTCAACCGAGCGTGAATACCACGGCAGCCGTGACTCGCCCGCGGCAAGAGCAACCTGGGGGTCAAGCCCCGCCAGCTGCGCCACCTGGGCAATGAAGTCGCGCGTGGCGGAGACGCCGATCGGCACGACGGTGGTCATCGGCTGCTTGAAGGTGCGTTCCAGCCAGCGACCCGCCGTCTCGGCGGTCTCGGGGTAGAGCACAACGTTGAAGGCAGCCTCAGGAATGCGGCGGATGTCGTCCGGTGTTGCATCGAGCGGCGCCACCACGTTCACGGTGATGCCCAGCGCCGCAAGCAGGCGGGTGATCTCGGCGAGGTCATCGCGGTGGCGGAAGCCCAGCGCCGTGGGACCGAGGATGTTGCAGCTGCGCGTGTTCACCTCCGCCTCGCGGCGCGGTTCGGCGAGGTTGCGCACGATCTGGTAGAAGGTCTCGGACGCCCCCCAGTTTTCTTTCTTCTGGTAGGAGGGAAGCTCAAGGGGAATGACGGGGATGGGCAGCGCCAGCGCCTTGGCAAGGCCACCGGGATCATCCTGAATGAGTTCCGCCGTGCAGGACGCACCAACGATCATCGCCTGGGGCTGGAAGCGCGCATAGGCGTCCGCCGCAGCGGTCTTGAACAGTTCCGCCGTGTCACCGCCAAGGTCGCGCGCCTGGAATGTGGTGTAGGTGACGGGCGGGCGCGCATTGCGCCGCTCAATCATGGTGAACAGCAGGTCGGCATAGGTGTCGCCCTGCGGTGCGTGCAGCACGTAGTGCAGACCCTTCATCGCGGTGGCGATGCGCATGGCGCCAACGTGCGGCGGGCCTTCATAGGTCCAGAGGGTAAGTTGCATCTCTACACCCCCAGCCTGGTGCGGCGATCAAGCGGCCTTGAGAACAGGCGGGCGAGGTCGCCTGCCTGCTCATAACCATGGATCGGCGTGAACACGAGTTCGATGGACCATTTGGTGGTGAAGCCCTCGGCCTCCAGGGGATTGGCAAGGCCCAGCCCGCAGACCACGAGATCAGGCCTGGCTTCGCGGCAGCGGTCCAGCTGCTTTTCCACATCCTGCCCCTCGCTCACCACAGTGCCGGCAGGCAGCTGGCCGATCTCCTGGGCCAGATGCTGGCGCTGCAGGTAGGGCGTGCCCACTTCGATGGGCTCCATCCCCAGTTCCTGCGAAACGAAGCGGGCCAGTGGAATTTCCAATTGCGAATCGGGGAAGAAGAAGATGCGCTTTCCCGCCAGCATCTCTCGATGAGGTTCGAGCGCCAGCTTGGCCCGGATATGTCCGGCCTCGGTGGCGGCCCGCAGCTTCGACTCAGGAATGTTGAAGGCATCGGCGGCGGCCTTGAACCAGCCGGTGGTTCCTTCGGCACCCAGCGGGAAGGGGGCGGGGATGTGTGTGGCGCCGCGCTCTTCGAGGGCGCGTGCCGTATCGTTCAGGAAAGGCTGGGCGAGCAGGTATTGCTGCCCCGGCCCGATGGCCGGCATGGCGGCCGCGGTGCGGGCGGGCAGGAAGGCCACATCGGGCAGGCCCATTTCGGCGAAGATCCGGCGAAACTGGTCTTCGGCCACGTCAGAAAGTGCCCCCGCCACAAGGAGCGGGGGCACATAGCCGTTGGCTGGAAGGGGGGAGAAGGGTACCAGCGCGGCTAAACAGGCGTCTTCCCCTTGCGTGAACGTGGTCTCGATGCCGCTGCCGGAATAGTTCAGCACACGGACCTTCGGGGAATGAATCTGCGACAGGCGCGACGCAGCGCGCTTCAAATCAAGCTTGATGACCTCGGACGGGCAGGAGCCCACGAGGAACAGCATCTTGATGTCGGGGCGGCGCTCGAGCAGACGGTTTACAACGCGGTCAAGCTCGGCGTCGATCTCGGAAAGGCCTGCCAGATCGCGCTCGTCGATGATGGCGGTTGCGAATCGCGGCTCGGCGAAAATCATCACGCCCGCGGCGGACTGGATCAGATGCGCGCAGGTGCGTGAGCCGACGACGAGGAAGAATGCATCCTGGATCTTGCGGTGCAGCCACACGATGCCGGTGAGACCGCAGAACACCTCGCGCTGGCCACGCTCGCGCAGCACCGGAACATCGTTGCAGCTGGTGGACACGGGCGCCCGGAACGGCAGGTTCATGACGTGGCTCCCGCGGATTGCAGTCGCGCCGCACGCAGCTTGAGAAGGAATTGCCCGGCATTGATGACGTAGGTCGCATAGGCTGCCAGGGCGAGCCACATGAGGCCCTGCTCACTCAGGTAACCGTTCAGCAGGCAGATCAGATAGGCGGTGTGCAGCGCGATGACCCCGAAGCTCACCACGTCCTCCCAGAAGAAGGCGGGGGCAAAGAGGTATTTGCCGAACACGTCTTTCTCCCACAGCGAACCCGTCACCATGATGGTATAGAGCAGCATGGTCTTGAGGATGACGGAGGCGTTGGCGAGGGTTGCGCCCTCACCCGTCAACAGGGTGCGCAGCACCAGGCCGAGGCTGACCAGGAAAACGAGGAATTGCAGGGGGGCGAGGATGCCCTGGACCAGTGTCCAGGGAGAGGAATCACGGCGCTTCCGCTCGGCTTCCGTATAAAGCCCCGTGCCGATCTCATGCTCGCTGCGAAGCACTTGCATTGTTCGTTCTCCCGGGCTCGCTGCACTCCCGTTTGGGACGGGGTGGAGGAATGCAGCCCTGAGATGTGAGGCTAACCCCCAAAAAATTAAGTGTCAAGACTTGTTGACGTCATGAAAACAGGACATACTGCTTTTGCTGGGGCTGGTTGCCTTGGCGGTCGTGTTTGCCATCGTACCGGAGGCCATCCGGTACAAGGAACCATTTTCAAGGCCATGGGCGGTTTGCGACTCATGAACAGGCTTCAAGGTTTCACCGCCGCCGGAGGGTCGCTATGAACGACGCTTCTCCTTTCTTTTTGTCCCGCATTTCCAATGAGATGGTTGAGACCTTCGCCACGCTCGTGAGCAGTGCGGATGGCGATGGGGCCGCGCAGATGGTTGAGCAGTTGCTGGCCAGCGGCGTCAGCGCCGAAACGCTCATGCTGGACCTTTTTGCCCCGGCGGCCCGGCGAATGGGCGAGTTCTGGACTGAAGACAGGTGCGATTTCCTGGAAGTGACCGTCGCCCTGTCGCGCCTCCAGCAACTCATCCGGCAGTTCCGGGTGCCGACGTCTGCCCAGCGCCATTTGGACGGTCACGCCCTTCTGGTGGCAGTGCCAGGCGAACAACACACCTTTGGTGTCAGGCTGGTGGAAGAGTATCTCCTGCGTGCCGGCTGGCAAGTTACGGCCGTCCTGAAAGCGAGCGAGCCGGATATCGCCCGCCTCGTGGCGTCAGATGTATATGATTTTGTAGGATTTTCTCTGACGTCTGAGCGCTTGCTTCCGGCTCTGAGGTCGGCTATCCGTTGCGTGAGAACGTCTTCGCGGAATCAGGGCGTGAAGATTGCGGTCGGTGGTGTCCTGCTTGCTGGACGCGACTTTGACCCCAGCGATATTGACACTGATGCGATCGTGACTGACGCACATGAGGCTGTTGCCGTGGCCAATGAGTGGGCAGGCATGATGGGAGTTGACTGAATGATGTCGCGGCGCGCCTTAACGTATGGAAGGGCAAACACGTGACGCTCAAGAGCGTGGCATCCCACCCCCGTGAGCGGGAGGGAAACCTGGCCGGATTGCTGACGCGACTGGATGTATCGGAATCCGCGCTGCTGCTGTCGGCTGCGGCGGACATTGCGCTGGTTATCAATTCCGATGGAACCCTCAGCGACAGCATCTTTGCCAGCCCTGAGCTGCCGACCGAACTCCTCGCCTCATGGCCTGGCAAGGCCTGGACGGAGGTCTCCACCGTTGAAAGCCGGTCGAAGATCGAGCAGATGCTGCAGGAGGCCGCCATGGGCCTGCCGCCACGCTGGCGCCAGATCAACCACCAGCAAGCCGGCGGTCCGGATCTTCCCGTGCGCTACTGCGTGATGAAGGCGGGCAATGGCGGCCAGTTCCTGGCCATCGGCCGCGATCTCCGCCAGGTTGCCGCCGTGCAGCAGAAGCTGCTCGCTGCCGAACAGTCGATCGAGCAGGAATATTCCAGGCTCCGCCACGCCGAAACGCGCTACCGCCTGCTGATGCAGGTGTCTTCCGAGGCGATCGTGGTGGTCGATTCGCGCACCGGCCGCATCGTCGAGGCCAATGCCGCGGCTGCCAATCTCATGAACAAGCCGCTGAAGCGGCTCAATGGCGCGCAGTTCGCCGCCATGTTCGACGGCCCGGACGTTGCCCGCGTCGAGGATCTGATGACGGCGCTGCGCGCCACCGGCCGTGCCGATGACGTGGCCCTTACCCTTGATGGCAGCCAGCAGCAGGCGGTTCTCGGCGCAACCATTTTCCGCCAGGAGAATGCCAGCTTCTATCTCATGCGGCTGCAGCCCATGGCGGCGGGCGCCAGCGGCATCGTCGTGTCCAAGGGCCAGGCCGCCGTGGTCAACGCGGTGCGCGACCTGCCGGAGGCCTTCGTGGTCACCGATCTCGACCGCCGTATTCTTTCTGCCAACGCCGCCTTCCTCGATGCCGCGCAACTGGGCTCCGAGGAGCAGGCACGCGGCGAGCCCATTGACCGCTGGATGGGTCGCGCCGGGGTGGATGTCTCGGTGCTGTTCAACAGCCTTGCCGAGAATGGTGCGGTGCGCCAGTTCCAGACCGTGCTGCGCGGCCAGTTCGGCACCACGGAGGACGTGGAAGTCTCGGGTGTTGCCTCGCCGCCTGCCAATCCCATCTGCTATGGCTTTGCCATCCGCCGCGCCAGTCGCCGCGCCACCGAGCCGGATTCGAGCCGCCGCACCCTGCTGCGTTCGGTCGAGGACATGACCAAGCTGGTCGGCAAGGTGCCGCTGAAGGACCTCGTCCGCGAGACCACCGACATCATCGAGCGCCTGTGCATCGAGGCCGCCCTGCAGATCTCGGACAACAACCGCGCCAGCGCGGCTGACATCCTCGGCCTCTCCCGCCAGAGCCTCTACGTGAAGCTCCACCGCTACGGCATCGAGGACAAGTCGGGCGGCGACGACGACTAGTGGCAGCCGTCCGGCGTTCCGCCCACCGCACGCACCACCATTCACCTTGCCCCGGCTAGACCGGGGCATCCTTTTTCGCGGCCACAAAAAGATCGCCCGGTCAAGCCGGGCGAAGGTCAAATCGCGGTGCTTCGGGATGTCGTGCGTTGCTCGCGGATGCATTTCGCGTTGAAAAAGCGATGCTGCCGTAGACACGCGGATGGCTTTGGCCGTGCATCCGGCGCATGTTGCTGACGGCGCAGTTTCGATGCTGGTGCAAAGCTTTGCTGGGACACAGCCGGAAATTTGCCGAGTTGCCGTGGAAATCTGTTTGACGGCGTGTATTGTCAGGCTGACAGAACGTCAAGACAGGTTGACAACTTGTACTGTCAGATATACGTTTTCCGCCCATGGCGAACCTTGCCTCCACACCCGCGGCACCGTCTCTTCCGCAGCCTTCGGCGGTGCTGCGGCTGTTGAAGCCGGTGACGTGGTTTCCGCCCATGTGGGCCTTTGCCTGCGGGGCAATTTCCTCGGGACTTTCCCTCACCGACCGCTGGGGCCTGGTGCTCGCCGGCATGGCGCTGTCGGGGCCGCTGGTCTGCGGCACCAGCCAGGCGGTGAATGACTGGTTCGACCGGCATGTGGATGCCATCAACGAGCCGAACCGGCCGATCCCTTCGGGGCGCATTCCCGGGCGCTGGGGGCTTTACATCGCAATCATCTGGACCGCGGTGTCGCTGGCCGTGGCGCTGGCGCTGGGGCCGGTGGTGTTCTGGGCCGCCGTCTTCGGCATGGCCATGGCCTGGGGCTATTCCGCACCGCCCTTCCGCTTCAAGGGCAATGGCTGGTGGGGCAATGCGGCGGTGGGCCTGTGCTACGAGGGGCTGCCGTGGTTCACCGGGGCGGCCGTGCTGCTGGCCGCCGTGCCGGGCTGGCCCATCGTCATCCTGGCGCTGCTCTATTCGCTGGGTGCCCATGGCATCATGACGCTCAATGACTTCAAGGCCATCGAGGGTGACACACAGATGGGCGTGCGCTCGCTTCCCGTTCAGCTCGGCGTGCAGGGTGCCGCACGCACGGCTTCAGCGGTGATGGCGCTGCCGCAGGTCGTGGTGATCGCGCTGCTGTTCATGTGGGGCAGGCCGTTCTTTGCGGCCGCTGTGGTGGTGCTGCTCGTCGTGCAACTCGTGATGATGCGCCGCTTCCTCGCTGATCCGATCCGGCGCGCGCTGTGGTACTCGGGCTTCGGCGTTCCGCTCTATGTGTCCGGCATGATGGTCAGCGCCTTCGCATTGCGGGGGCTGGGCGCATGACGTCGTGGCTCGGCATCGCGCGCTTCGGCCTCGTGCAGGCGGCACTCGGCGCCATCGTGGTACTGACCACCTCCACCATCAACCGGGTGATGATCGTCGAGCTGGCACTGCCCGCCATGGTGCCGGGACTGCTGGTGACATGGCATTACGCGCTGCAGGTGCTCAGGCCCTCGTGGGGCCACGGCTCCGACAAGGGCGGGCGGCGCACGCCGTGGATCATCGCCGGCATGGGCACGCTGGCGCTGGGCGGCTTCGGCGCCGCGCTGTCGGTGCAGCTGATGCAGCAGAACATGGTGATGGGTTCCATCGCCGCCATTGTCTCCTTCACGCTGATCGGTGCGGGGGTTGGTGCGGCGGGCACCTCGCTGCTCGTGCTGCTGGCGAACCAGGTGGACGACAAGCGCCGCGCCGCGGCGGCCACCATCGTGTGGATCATGATGATCGCCGGCTTCGTGATCACCGCGGGGCTTGCCGGCCATTTCCTCGACCCGTTCTCGACAGAGCGTTTGCTGACCGTCGCCGCCTGCATCTGCGCGGGCTCCTTCCTGCTGACGCTGATCGCGGTGCGCGGCCTCGAGACCGGGCGCGTCAACCTGACGAAGACAGAGGACAAGGTTCCCTTCAGGCAGGCCATCGCTGAGGTCTGGGCGGACCATACGGCGCGGCGCTTCGCGATCTTCATCTTCGTGTCCATGCTGGCCTATTCCGCGCAGGACCTGATCCTCGAGCCCTTCGCAGGCCTGGTCTTCGGGTTGACGCCGGGCCAGACCACCTCGCTGTCCGGCGTGCAGAATTCCGGCGTGCTGCTCGGCATGGTGCTGGTGGGGGCTGCCTCGACGCTGCTGCCGCGCTTGATGACGCTCAGGAACTGGACGGTGCTGGGCTGCCTCGGCTCGGCGCTGGCGCTGGTCGGCCTCGTCGCCGCCGCGCAGGTGGGGCCGGGCTGGCCGTTGAAGCCTTCGGTCTTCGCGCTCGGCTTCTGCAACGGCGTCTTCGCGGTGGCGGCCATCGGCTCGATGTTCAACATGGCCAACAACGGCACCTCGCGCGAGGGCGTGCGCATGGGGCTGTTCGGCGCCTCGCAGGCGATTGCCTTCGGCATCGGCGGCTTTGCGGGAACAGCACTGGCTGATGTGTCGCGCATGGTGCTCGGCTCACCGGTCATGGCTTATGCGACGGTCTTCGCCGTCGAGGCGTGCTTCTTCATCGCTGCGGCACTTCTCGCCGCGGCCATCGGCAACAGGCAAGGTTTTGGCGTCGCGGCAAACCCATTGGTGCTCGCGGCGCGCCACCAGACAAGCGGGAGTTAGCAACATGCTGGCAGAGACGATCTATGACCTCGTGGTGGTGGGCGGCGGCCCATCGGGTGCAACTGCGGCGCATGATGCCGCAAACGCCGGGCTGAGCGTGGTGCTGCTCGATCGGGCAGGGCGAATCAAGCCCTGCGGTGGCGCCATTCCGCCGTGCTGCATCCGCGACTTCGACATTCCGCCGGAGATGCTGGTGGCCCGCATCTTCTCCGCCCGCATCATTTCGCCGGCCGACCGCAAGGTCGACATGCCGGTGACCAACTCCTACGTCGGCATGGTGGATCGCGGCCCCTTCGACGAGTGGCTGCGGGCGCGCGCGGCCAGCGCGGGTGCGGAGCGCCGCACCGGCACCTATGAAAGCTTCTCGCGCGATGGCTATGGCACCGCCACCATCCACTACAAGGAGAAGGACGGCACGCCGGGCAGCTTGCGCGCCCGCTGCGTGATCGGCGCCGACGGCGCGCTCTCGAAGATCGGCAAGGACACGGTGCGCGGCGCCCACAAGGTGCCTTACGTTTTCGCCTACCACGAGATCATCGAGGCGCCAGAGTCGCGGTCTGCGGCCTATGAGTCGGACCGCTGCGACGTCTATTACCGCGGTAGCCTGTCGCCCGACTTCTATGCCTGGGTCTTCCCGCATGGCAAGACCATGAGCGTGGGAACGGGTAGCGCCAACAAGGGCTTCTCGCTCAAGGGTGCGGTCGCCGACCTGCGCCAGCAGATGGGCTTTACCGGCCAGACGCTGCGTCGCGAGGGTGCGCCGATCCCGCTGAAGCCGCTGAAGCGCTGGGACAATGGACGCGACGTTGTGCTGGCGGGTGATGCCGCGGGCGTCGTGGCGCCGGCCTCGGGCGAGGGGATCTATTATGCCATGCTGGGCGGCCGGCTGGCAGCGGATGCGGCCATCGCCTTCCTCAAGACCGGCGATGCCCGCCAGCTGGCAACGGCGCGCAAGCGCTTCATGAAGGTGCATGGCCGTATCTTCTTCATTCTCGGCATCATGCAGTATTTCTGGTACTCGAGCGACAAGCGCCGCGAATCCTTCGTCAAGATGTGCGAGGACAAGGATGTCCAGCGCCTCACCTGGGAGTCCTACACCGAGAAGAAATTGTCCCGCAAAGGGCCAATGGCGCACGTCAAGATTTTCTTCAAGGACATGGCGCATCTTCTTGGTATCATGCGTCCGACATGAACTGGACGCCATCATTTCTCTGGTCGCTCGGCGTTGCCGCAGCGGTCGCTGTCGTCGTTGCCATTGCCGGTGCGGTGCTGACCGACACCGGCCCGTGGTACGACAGGCTGAAAAAGCCCTCGTGGAAGCCGCCGGACTGGGCCTTCGGGCCGGTGTGGACCACGATTTTCGTGCTGGCGGTGATCGCCACGGCGCTGGCCTGGTCTGCGGCGGAGGCTGCGGCCGAGAGGTTCCTCATCTTCGGTGCGCTCGCCATCAATGTCGTGCTCAACATCGCGTGGAGCGCCATCTTCTTCAAGTTGCGCCGGCCCGACTGGGCGTTGCGCGAGGTTGCGTTGTTATGGCTGTCGATCCTCGGGCTCATCGTGGTGCTGGGCTCGGTGTCGACCTTGGCCGGCATCCTGCTGGTGCCCTATCTGGCCTGGGTGTCGATTGCCTCCTTCCTCAACCTCCGCATCGTCCAGTTGAACGGCTCCTTCGGGTGATCCGGCGATGGAGCACTTCGTAACCAGTGGTCAGATCGCGGCGGTGATGCTCGTGGTGCTTGCCATCGAGATCGGCGTCGCGGGCTACTACTTCTGGCTCAGGCAAAGGACCTTCCTCCTCTTGTCCTTTGTGGCGAACGGCCTTGCCGGGGCGTGTCTGGTGCTGGCGCTGCGTGCCGCACTGCAGCAGTCGGGATGGCTCTTTGTCGCAATCTATCTTCTGGGGGGCCTTCTTGCGCATGTGGCCGATGTGGCTCTAAGACTAGGCGCCACAAGACATGCCGAAGGCGTGCCTTCCTCCGATTGAAGCCCAGCAAAACGTCAAGGAAACCGACATGATCAAGAAAGCCGTCTTCGCCGCACTGGCCTCCGCCGTGCTGTTTGCCGTCCCGGCCCATGCCGATGGCGATGCCGCCGCCGGTGAGAAGGTCTTTGCCCAGTGCAAGGCCTGCCACGAGAACCAGAAGGGCGTGAACAAGATCGGCCCGACGCTGAAGGGCGTCGTCGGCCGCAAGACCGCCTCGGTGCCGGACTACAAGTATTCCGAGGCCATGGCGGCCAAGGGCGCGGCGGGCCAGGTCTGGGATGTCGCGACCCTCACCGCCTATCTTCCGAACCCCAAGGCCTATGTGCCCGGCACCAAGATGGCCTTCGCCGGCCTGCACAAGCCGGAGGACGTGGCCAACCTGATCGCCTATCTCGCGGCCAATCCCTGATCGCTTGCCTGCATGACCGGCTCGGCGGGCTAGCCGCATGAGCGAGATCGAGCGCCGCAAGCGCGATCATATCGACATCGTCCTGGCCGGCGCGGCACGCCACAGCGTGCCCGCCGGCTTCGACATGGTGCGCTTCCGGCACAACGCCCTCCCGGAGGTGGATTTCGAAGGCGTCGACCTCGCCACCACATTCCTCGGCAAGCCGCTGCGCTTGCCCTTCCTCGCCTCCTCCATGACTGGCGGCCCGGACGTCTCCGACCGGATCAACCGCGCCATCGCGGAAGCCGCGGAGCAGCTGGGCTTCGCCATGGGCGTGGGCTCCCAGCGCATTTCGCTGACCACGAAGGACAGTTCGGGACTTGGCCCGGAGCTCCGGCGCATCGCCCCTTCCATCCCCATCTACGGCAATCTCGGCGCCATCCAGCTGGTCAACGGCATGGGGCTGGAGGATGCGCGCCGCGCGGTGGACCAGCTGCGGGCCGACGCGCTGATCCTTCACCTCAACCCCGTGCAGGAGGCCGTGCAGCCGGGCGGCGACCGCAACTGGGCGGGTGTTCAGGCGGCCATCGAGACGCTGGTTCGCGCGCTGCCTGTTCCCGTCATCGCCAAGGAAGTCGGCAGCGGCATTTCCGGAGACGTGGCGCGCCGCCTCGTTGACTGCGGGGTGGCGGCGATCGACGTCGCCGGAGCAGGGGGCACGAGCTGGGCGGCGGTCGAAGGCGCCCGCCTCACGGAGCCTGAGGGCCAGAACCTCGGCGAGATCTTCCGCGACTGGGGCATTCCCACGCCGCTCTGCCTTGCAGAGGTGCGCGCGGCCTGCCCGAATGTTCCGCTCATCGCCTCGGGCGGTATCCGCCATGGCCTCGACGCCGCCAGGGCCATCCGCCTCGGCGCCGATCTGGCAGCGCAGGCCGCATCGCTCCTGCCCGCCGCCATGAAGGGTACGGAGGCCGTGGTGGCCCACGTCGAAGCCTTCGCAAATGCGCTGCGGATTGCATGCCTTGCCACGGGGTCCAAGGATCTCAAGGCGCTGGGCGGGGCGGCGCTGCTTTAGGTTGCCTCGCGTCTTCTCCAGCATTCATCATGCCCGGGCTCGACCCAGGCATCTTTTCGGGGTGCGCCATAAAGGATCGCCGGGTCAGGCCCGGCGATGATGAACGTCGTGTGCAGCCAGTCTACTGCCGCTTGCTCAGCAGCGGCAGGCCCAGCGCGGAGGACAGCGGGGTGGGGTTGTTCGACAGGAAGGGGATGCCGAGCTTGCCGCGGTCGCCCATCGTGCTCGTGGTCAGCAGCGGCATGCCGATCATGGCGGACAGGCTGCAATTGTCTGACGTGAGTGGCGGAATTCCCATCGCCCTGGACGCCGGGTCCGGGTCGTCGACCAGCAGCGGCATCATCAGCGCGCTGGAGAGGGGCGCGGCCTCGTCCCACATGCGGTCGGACGCTGCCTTGGGCATGCCGGAGTCGATCGGCCCATGCGAGTCGAGGATATGCTCCGCCACCTTGCCGGTGCCGAAGGGTGCGTGCACTGTCACCAGACCGTGACCGGCGGCCACGCCCTTGGCATAGACCTTCGCATCGGCCAGCAGCACGCGCCCCTGCGCGATCTGTGCGGCGATCGCCGAAACCGGCGTGTCGGCGGCGGTGGGCGGCGTCACCACAAAGATGTCGTGATAGCCTTCTTCGCGCAACTCTTTTGCAGCCTTGGCCGCAGTGGCGGCGTTGGCAAACATCCGGATGATTTCCGAGCTCATGGCGACTCCTTCTCGATGCGTTGTGGCGGGCGGCTCATTGAATATTGGCCGTATGGGGCGGGGCAGCCCCGGCGGGGCTCTTGACCAGTGAATTCATGGTAACGATGGCAGCAATCAGGAGGATCACCTCCAGGATATACACCGAAAGATAGGGTGTCAGCACGCTTCCGGGCTCAAGGGAGGCGAGCGTGTCGCGGATGACGCCGCCCAGCGCCACGCCGATGCCGGCCGCCGTTGCCTGCACCGCCCCCCAGGCGCCCAGCGCCAGGCCGCGCTGTTCAGCGGGTGCGCTGTTCATGGTGGCGGTCAGTGTGCCGTGGCCGAACAGGCCGGCGCCGAAGCCGATCAGGAAGGTGCCGAGCCCGAACAGCACGGGCGACAGCAGGGGGGCTGCGAGAATGATCATCATGAAGGCGGGCACGCCCACCATGGCGCCGAGCGAGGCCATGCGGAAGGCATCGAAGCCGCGGCTCAGCACATAGGAGGCGAGGCTGAAGCCGATCAGCCCGCCCGCCGCCATCGCCGCCGTCAGAAGCGTGGTGCGAGACACGGCAAGGCCCAGCACCTGCCCGCCATAGGGCTCCAGCATCACGTCCTGCATGGAGAAGGCAAGCGTACCGACGCCCACCGCGATAAGCCGGGCCAGCGCCTTGTCGCCTGACATGAAGCTTGCCCAGGATTCCTGGAACGAGGGGTCCGGGGTGGCGGCATGCCGCGGCTTCGCCCTGCCGCGTGCCTCCTGCTTCCAGACCGCGATGCCGTTGAGCACGAGCGTGGCGACGCCAGCACCCTGGATCACCTGCACGAGGCGCCCCGGCGTGAAGTTGACAAGCAGTGCTCCGAACAGCAGCGCACTGACAATCGAGCCGGCCAGCAGCGACACATACATGAGGCCCACCACATTGGGCTGCTTCTCGGGCGGGGTGAGATCGGTGGCGAGGGCCAGGCCAACCGTCTGCGTGGTGTTCAGTCCCGCGCCCACCAGCAGGAAGGCCACCCCAGCGGCGACCTGGCCCACGATGGGCGGAACATCGGCCGCATTACCCTGGCGGGCCAGCACGAGCAGCGCAAAGGGCATCATGGCGAGCCCCCCGAACTGCAGCATCGTGCCCCTGTAGATATAGGGGACCCGCTTCCAGCCCAGTTCTGAGCGGTGGGTATCCGATTTGAATCCGATCAGCGCGCGAAACGGCGCCGCGACCAATGGCAGCGCCAGCATCACCGCCACCAGCGAGGCCGGAACGCCGAGTTCGACGATCATCACGCGGTTCAGCGTGCCGACCAGCAGCACCAGCGTCATGCCGGCGCAGACCTGGAACAGCGAGAGCCTCAGCAGGCGCGACAGCGGGACGTCGTCGGTTGCGGCATCCGCGAATGGCAGATACTTCGTTCCGAGCCCGACCCAGGCTCTCATCATGCGCTGGCTGATGCGGTTCATGATTTCACATGTCCATTCCTCTGCCCCACCGGGGCAGGGACGAGGGGAAAGAAGAGAGGATCGTGCGGGAGGAGAGGAGGGGCGAGCCCTGCGCACCTCCCGCGCTGCTGTTGCCGTCCGTCTTGCATGGCTGGCCGGCGCGCTTGCGCAGCGCCGGGGCCTCGCAGGATCGGGCTGGCCATCTACTTGGTGGCGAGCTTCACGCCGTCGAGTGTCCCCGCGGCGGGGGCCACGTTGACGGTGATGATGTAGCCTTCACTCGTCTTGACGACGTTGGAGGCCACGGGCACAATCGTCGTTTCCGCGGAGGCGGTCTTCGCAGCGCCGCCTTGGAAGAAATTGCCCACCCATGTGCTGTGCATCATGACTGACGCATGCACGACGAGCGAGGTGACTGCCACACCGCCGATGAACAGCGGAAGGCCGACCGACGGGTTCACGACGCACCAGATACGTCCTTGGTTCATGTCATGTCCCTCCTAGTGCAGCCACGGCGAATAGATATACGCCAGCAGGTGAGCGAAAACGGAGATCACGAAGAACACACGCGTGCCGTCGATGACGTGCTTGTGCAGTTCCTCGGATTCCCTGATGGTGAGGCCGGTAGGCCACACCCTGTTCGGATCGTCTGACATTTTGCTTATCCTCCAGACTCAGGTTGGTTTCGTGCTGTACCTGCACGCAGGTTTCCCGTCATTTCATCAACGACAAGGTTCGGGTTGCTCGCGGTCCTCATGGATTGGGAACCGAGAGTTCGGGATAGCTCTTGGCCATCGAGAAACCATAGAGCGGCTTGTTCACGCCGTGGTGGCAGGTGGCGCAGTTCACCTTGTAGACATCACCCTCAGGCCCCTTGCGGTTGGCGGGGAAGACGTCGGTGAGCGAGCCAAGGTAGTTGGTGTCGATGTCGCGCACCATCTGGATGCCGTGCCAGGCGGTGACGCGCTGCGGCCGGCTCTGCTGCCAGCTCGCGAACTGGCGGGTGTTGTGGCAGAAGGTGCAGTTGACGCCGAGTGCCGATGACATGTGCATCATCAGCGCATAGGTCTTCTCCGTCGCCTTGACGTCGGCGCCCGTACCCTCCGGCAGCGCCGTGGTGGCGACCACGCGGATCCGCGCGTCGGGCTTCAGCAGCGTCGTGAAGGGGTCATAGGGCAGCGATGCGTAAGCCGGGACCGACTGGCCGGCAACGTTCTGGCCGTCGCGGCTGGCCGCAAAGCCGCCCGCCTGCTTCGGGCCCGGGTTGGTGCTCCAGACGTTGGCCGGCACCGGCTGGCCGCGGTGGCAGGTGTAGCAGGTGACGCCCGTCTCGGCGACGTGGCTCTTGTGCTGGGTGTTGATGGCCCTGGTCATCTGCAGCATGCGCCGCGCCACGACCTTGGTGTATTTCTCGTCCGAGGCCATGTTCTCGATGTTGTGGCAGTAGGCGCAGGAGGCGTTGTCGCCGTCCTGCGGGGCCACCCACACCGTAATCGCGCCCATCAGGCGGTTGAACTGCGCGGTGTCGAGGTCACCCAGCACCTGCACGTTCTTGTAGTTCTCGTGATCGTTCTTCACCAGCACGCCGTCGTCCGGGACGGGGTCGTCCGGGGTCGGCAGCGGGTTGGCGGCCTTGAGCTTTTCGGCAAGCCGCGGATTGGTGATCTGCTCCATGCCCAGGCCCCGGAAACCGAGCTGGGTGGAGTCCATCGGCGGGCGTTCCCACTGCAGCATCATGGGGATTGCCAGCAGGATGGCGATGACGCTGACGAGGAGCGAGGCGGTGAGGGTGGTTGCCGAGAGTTTCATGATCCGCCGTCTCCTATTGCGCCGTCGCGGGGTCGACGATGGGGGCCGTCAGGTCGAAGGGGTACATGGGCGCCACGCCATGTTTCACCGACCACAGGTACCAGTTGTCGACCACCGTGCCGGTGAGCAGGATGCCGATGCCGCCGACGAGGGGGCAGAGAACCGCCATCCACCACGCCCAGCGATGGATCGACTCCATCGTTGCGTTGAAGCCCATGGTCCAGCGCCAGAACAGGGCGGCGCGCTCGGATGCCGTGCCGCGGTCGATGATCTGCTCGATCTCGCGCTCGCCGCCCAGCCGCGAGACGGAGAGGATGGTGGCGCCATGCATTGCGAAGAGCAGCGCCGAGCCATAGAGGAAGACGATCGAGAGCATGTGGAAGGGATTGTAGAAGAGATTGCCGTAGCGGATCGAGAAGGCCGCGGTCCAGTCGAGGTGCGGGAAGATGCCGAAGGGCACGGCTTCCGAGAAGTTGCCCATGATCAGCGGGCGGATGAAGCCCAGCACCAGGTAGAGCCAGATCGCCGCGGCGAAGGCCCAGGCGATGTGCGTGCCCATACCCAGCGCGCGGGCGCGGCGGTAGGTGCGCACCCACCACAGCAGGATCGATGCGGTGAGGAAGAAGCCCGCTATCTGCCACCAGCCACCCTCGCGCAGCGGCGCGAGGCTGAGCCCATACTTGGCCGGCGGCGGCTCGAGGCCGAGCCAGAAGAACTGGCGCACGAACTGGATCGGGTTCCAGTTGACCGAGGCGAACATGTTGAGCCCGATGATCTCGATGGCGATGAAGCCGCAGAGCAGCGACATGATGCCGATGGCGCCGAGATAGATGGGGCCCAGCTGCGCATCGCCGATGGTGCCCATCAGCCAGTTGGTGGTGATGCCCTTTTCGCGCGGCCAGTTGCCGGGCTTCATGGGCACGCCGAGGTCGTTGGGTCCGTGGACCTGAACGCGGGTGAAGAGGTTCTGGTATTCGATCATCATGATTTCATGTCCTCCGCGTCACGACCAGATCGGCAGGTCGAGCCACCAGTTCCACCATTCCGGCCAGCCGCGCGTCCAGAAGGGCCCCGAGATCACGATGCAGACGGCGCTGAAGAACACCGCACCCAGTGCCAGGAAGAGCCCCAGCCGGTGGATGCCCAGCGTGCCGATCGAGTAGCCGATATGGTCGCGGAAGAAGCTGTTCTCGTGTTCGGCGGTCTTCACCGCTTCGCCCTTGGGCGGGTTGGTGGCCGACAGCACGAGGCCGCCGTGCATCGCCAGCGCCAGCACCGTCGTGAAGAACAGCGTGATGGCGATCATATGCGCGGGATTGTAGTGGAAGTGGAGATACTGGTAGCCGACGTTCGACACCCAGTCCAAGTGGCTGATGATGCCATAGGGGAAGCCGTGGCCCCAGGCGCCCAGCAGGAAGGGGCGGATCACTTCAAGGGTCACATAGGCGAAAATGGCGAAGGAGAAGGCGACAGGCACATGCAGGCCGATGCCGAGCTTCCTGCAGATCTCCACCTCGCGCAGCGCCCAGGAGACAAAGGATCCGACGGCGCAGATGGTGATGATCTGCCACAGCCCGCCCTGCTTCAGCGGCGCCAGTGCCAGCCCATAGCTGAGGTCCGGCGGCGCGATGTTGATCTGCCATAAATTCCAGGTCTTGCCGATCGCCGCGCCATAGACGATGAGCGCGGTGCCGATCGAGGCGAAGAAGGCCGTGAGCACGCCGAAGAAGCCCACGTAGAAGGGGCCGACCCAGAAGTCGAACAGGTCGCCGCCGATCAGCGTTCCGCCGCGGACGCGGTATTTTCTTTCGAAGCTCAGCATGGCCATGGTGGTCACTCCTGCCGGTCGCTACCGGCCCTCATGTCTCGGTGTGGTGTGTGGACGGAACGCGTCGGTGAAGGCCCGTTCCGTCCACAAGGTTCGCGAAGATGGACGGCCTCAGCCGACCATCTCGCTGATCGTCACGTCCAGGCTCGCCGCCTTCTTCACGCCGCCTTCCAGCCAGTTGAACCGGTCGGTGGACAGCAGGATGAAGTGGATGACGAGAGCGAGAACGAACAGGAAGGTAGCCATCGCCACCAGCGTCCTGCGGGGATCGAACAACAGCCAGATGCGCCACATATCCAATCCTCCTTTACGTGAACATCGACGTGAGCTGGTGCAGAAGCGGGCTCAGGTCGGTGCTTTCATAGCCATTGGGTCCAGGAATCCACGGGCGCCATTGCCAGGCCAGAAAGTGGGCGACGATCGCCACCAAGGTGAAGGCAATGAAGCTCGATACGAAGATCGCGTGGAATTCCTTTGCTTCGGCTTCGGTCAGGCCGGAAATACCCGACCCTTTGTTATCGGCCATGTTACTGACCTCCGTCTGAGGGCCTTTTGAGGTGCCCGTTACCGCTGAGTGACCGCGCGGCCCGGTTGCCTTCGGCTTGTCGAGAGCCATCGGCATATCCGCCGTGCCCCGAGGGGCCGGGCGAATGGCTGAACCCCTGCCTCACATGAAGGCGAAGGGAATGGAGTTGTAGGTCGCGGCCTTGGCCGCGGCGAAGATCGACTTTCCGTCATCATGGCCGCCGACGCGCGGGCGCATCGACCGCGGCATCAGCCTGGTCATGGCGATCGCCACGAAGAAGACACCGAAGGCCAGCCACATGAGCAGGCTGAACTCGAGCTTCGAGTCTTCCTGGCGGTGGGCGTTGATCATCGACATGCTGTTATCTCCCGATGTCAGATGGAAATGAGTGAGAGCGCGGCATCATGCGAGCTCCCGTGTTGCGTTGCGCACGTCGGCTTCCGCGACGGTGGCTGAACCTTGCTTGCGTGCATGGGCCTCGGCCCCGTCACGCAGGCGCTTGGCCGCTGAGATCCTGACAAGAACCGGCTGGCGCTCCAGCCATTCGTCGAGGAACGTCTTGGCCTCGGTGTCCCAGGCAATCTCCTGCTCGCGCCGGGCAGGGGTGGCCTCCACCTTGTCCATGTCGGGCCCGAGCGGCAGGATGTTGAACAGTGCGTCGAACAGCGCGTTGCAGACTTCCTGGATCAGGTAGGTGGCGCCGGCATAGCCCATGAAAGGCGTGCCGGTGTGGCGGCGGATGATGGCGCCGGGGAAGGAGGCGGGAATATACATGCCGCGGCCGCCGGCCTCGGCGAGGTACATGCGCTCGTTGTAGCTGCCGAACAGGATAAGCGGCGTGTTCTCCTTGACGAGCTTGCGGATCGTCTCGTTGTCGGTCTTCTCGCCGGCCTTGCGCGAGACGGCGAAGTTGCAGGGAAGCCCCATCTCCTCGCCCAGAAAATTCTCCAGGCCGCGCGCGTAAGTCTCGCTGGCGACGACGCCGAAGCTCGCCGTGCCGAAGAAGTCCTGCGTCACGGAGCGCCACAGGTCCCACAGCGGCTTGATGGTGGTGTGCTTCTCGCGCGCGATGAAGGGCTCGGGGTCAAGCCCCAGAATCTCGCCCAGCTTGCGCAGGAACTTGGTGGTGGAGTGCAGCCCGATCGGCGCCTGCAGATAGGGGCGGTCCAGCGCCTCGCACAGCTTGCGGCCAAATTCGCGATACATGCAGATGTTGGCCTCGGCATTGGCCAGCTTCGGCACATCGGCCAGATGGCTGCCCAGCGGGAAGCACATGTTCACTTCAGCACCGATGCCTTCCACGAGGCGGCGGATCTCGGCGAGGTCGGATGGGCTGTTGAAGGTGCCGTAGATGGTGCCGATGATGTTGACGCGGGGTTTTTCCCCTTCCTTGCGCGGCTTGGCGGAGGGAACCTGCTTCTTCTTGATGCCGAATTCCGTCCACAGCCAGTTCAGCGCGCGGTCGGCGGACTGCCACTGGTCCTCGTCAATGGTGCGCGGCAGGAAACGCTGGATGCCGGTGCCCTGGGGCGTGACGCCGCCGCCGATCATCTCGGCGATTGAGCCGGTGACGACCACGCTCGGCATGGTCGGGTCGAGCGTCTTGTGGGCGCGGCGCATCGCGCCTTCGGTGCCATGCTGGCCGAGTTCTTCTTCGGACAGGCCCGTGACGACGATCGGCAATTCATGCGGCGGCAGCGCGTCGGTGTAATGCAGAACGGAGGTGACAGGCAGGTTCTCGCAACCCACCGGCCCGTCGATGATCACCTGCAATCCCTTGATCGCGGTGAACACATAGACCGAACCCCAGTATCCGCCTGCGCGGTCATGATCGATCACGAACATGAGGGCGCCTCCGTCAGTTTTCCGCATCCACCAAATTTGCCGTCATCCCGGCGAAGGCCGGGATGACGGACTTTAAGGGGAGAAACTTGGTTCATGTGCCCACCGCCTCTTCGGCCTTGGCCTTGGCCGCCAGCATGCCGGCATATTTCTTGCGGAACTCCGGGCGGTCGACGGGGAGGTCTTCCCATACGCCCGCGGCGTGGCCTTCGCCCACACCCTCGAAGAAGTCCTTCATGGTGTCGAAGCGGGTCTTGTTGGCCATGGCCGCGTTGATCACCTGGGCCAGCGAGCCGGCGCCGGCAGGCCCCATCAGGGGGCGGGCCGAGATCAGGTTGGTGAAGTAGAGCGCCGGGATCGACATGGACTTGGCCTTCTGCACCACCGGTGTCGTGCCGATGGCGAGGTCGGGCTTGGCGTCCTTCATTGCCGCGATGTCCTGCTCCAGCGAGGCACGGAACTGGATCGTCACGCCGCGCGCTTCCAGCCATTCGCGGTCAGCGTCCGACCACCGCGTCTTCGGGCAGGCGGTGCCGACGTAAGGCACCTCCGCGCCGCTCTCGATCAGCAGGCGGGCCACCAGAAGCTCGGAGCCTTCATAGCCTGACACGGTGATGCGCCCCTTGATGGGCTTGGCCGAAAGGGCACCCTTGATGGCGGGGAGAATGGCGTTCTGTGCAGCTGCCACCTTGGCGGGCGGCACATTGCAGACATCGCCGATGGCGGCGAGCCATGCCGCCGTTCCGTCATGGCCCACCGGCGCGGAGCCGACGACCGAGCGGCCCGCCGATTCGAATTCGCGGATCGACGCCGTGTAGAAGGGGTGGATGGCCGCAACGGCGGCGCAGTCGAAGGCCGAGAACAACTCGCGCCACTCGCGCACCGGAACCACCGGACCGGCCGCAAGCCCCATCGGCTCCAGCATGCGTCCGATGCTGATGGGATCGACCGGGAACATCTCTCCCAGGAGCGTCACCGTCGGCAGGGCGCCACGCGCCGTGCGCGGTGCCGCAACCGGGCCCTGGCGGATTTCCTCGGCGGCATAGCGCAGCATGGCGCCGGAGAGAACGTCCTTGGCTTCAGCGTGGGTTGGAACACCGAAGCCCGGCACGTCGATGCCGATGATGCGCACCCCGTTGATCTCCTTCGGCAGCAATTGCAGCGGTACGCCGGAGGCAGTGGGAACGCAGAGATTGGTGATGACGATGGTGTCGTAGTCCTCGGGCTTCGCCAGGTTGAACACCGCCTCGCGGATGTCCTCGAACAGCTTGCCGGTCACCAGCGTTTCGGAGTTGAAGGGCACATAGCCCACGCTGCGACGCGCGCCATAGAAGTGCGAGGTGAAGGTGAGGCCATAGACGCAGCAGGCCGAGCCCGAAAGGATTGTTGCGGTGCGGCGCATGCGCAGGCCCACCCGAAGCGAGCCGAAGGCGGGGCACATGCTCTGCGGCTGGTCATGGGGGCCGAGCGCATAATCGCGCGCATATTGCTCGAGGATTTCGCTTTTCCCCGCGGTGGCTGCGGCCTTGGTCAGCTCTTCCTTGCCTGCATGGCAGGACACACCGGCAGCATCCGCCGCCTTGGGCGTTGGTTCCGTTCCGGGTCTCGTCCTGTCGATGAGGGTGGTTGCCATGTGCCTTACACCGCGTCGTAGATGACTTCGAGGGACGGCTTCACGATCAGCGTGCCGCCGCACATGTCTTCAAGGGAGGCTGGTTCCAGCACCACGTTGCGGCCCACCGTGTCGCCCGAGAACAGGCCGAGCAGGCCGTCCTGGTCGAGCGGCGTAGGGCGCATGGGCGGGGCGGTGGCCACGTTCTCGGCGAGTTCCGCGAACATGGCACCCCATTCGCCGCCCGGACGGCCGATGATTTCATAATTGGCGCTCTTGCGCCGGATGTCCTCGTTGGCCGGAATGGCGGAGAGCACGGGGATGCCCACCTTTTCGGCAAAGGCCGCGGCCTCGCCCGTGCCGTCATCCTTGTTGATGACGATGCCGGCGACACCGACGTTGCCGCCCAGCTTGCGGAAATACTCGACCGCCGAGCACACGTTGTTCGCCACATAGAGCGACTGCAGATCGTTCGAGCCGACGATGATCACCTTCTGGCACATGTCACGCGCGATCGGCAGGCCGAAACCACCGCACACCACGTCGCCCAGGAAGTCGAGCAGCACGTAGTCGAAGCCCCATTCGTGGAAGCCCAGCTTTTCCAGAAGCTCGAAGCCGTGGATGATGCCACGCCCGCCGCAGCCGCGACCCACTTCCGGGCCGCCCAGTTCCATGGCGAAGACGCCGTCGCGCTTGAAGCACACGTCGCCGATCTTCACTTCTTCACCGGCCAGCTTCTTCTTGGCGGAGGTTTCAATGATGGTGGGGCAGGCCTTGCCGCCAAACAGCAGCGAGGTGGTGTCGCTCTTCGGGTCGCAGCCGATCAGCAGCACGCGCTTCCCCTGCTGGGCCATCATGTAGGACAGGTTGGCGAGCGTGAAGCTCTTGCCGATGCCGCCCTTGCCGTAGATGGCGATGATCTGCGTCTCCTTCTTGGGAGTAGCGTCTACTTCCATGTTGAGGTCGATGCTGTTCATGCGAATGCGCTCCAATCGAGGGCCATCTTGATGCAGTTGGGGTCGGTGAATGCTTGTTCGTAGGCTTGCGCCGCTGTCGATGCCGACGCGTGGTGGCTGATGAGGCCGGAAAGACTCAAGGTGCCGTTCGCCACCAGCGACTTGACGGCTTCCATGTCCTGCCTGTTGAATTCCGCCGCGATGCGGATGCGCGCCTCGCGCATGAAGGCAGGCGGGAAGGTGAAGGACAGGGCGTCCTCGTAGAAGCCCGCCAGCGTGATCTCGCCGCGCTTGGCGAGCTTTGGGATCAGCGTGTCGAGCAGGCCTGCGGCACCGCTGGCATCGCAGATCGTCGCATAGTCGCGGCGCGTGTCCTGCTCCGGGCTAACGACTGCATAACCTGCAGCACCATCGTGGCGCGTGGCCTGGGTCTCGATGACGGTTGGTGCTTCACCGCCAAGTGCCAGCGTGATGCGCGCGATGAGCCGGCCGAGCAATCCATGGCCGACGATCAACTGCGGCAGGGATGCGCCATGGCCCGCCACGGCATGGTGCGCGGTTGCGGCCAGCGCCATGAGAATGCCTTCCGCGTCGGCGATGCCGTCGAGCTTCACGGCGCGCGCGGCCGGCAGCACGATGCGCTTCGCAGCGCCGCCGAACAGGCCTTTCACGTCCTTGTAGCAATTGGCGCCGGGCACGAAGACGAGGTCGCCCTCGGCAAAATCATGTGCGCCCTGGCGCACCCGCGCCACGGTCTCGTAGCCGGGCACGAGGGGATAGCCCATTCCGGGAAAATTCGGCATGCGGCCCGCCCAGAGCAGGCGCTCGGTGCCGGACGAAATCCCGCTCCATACGGCGTCAACGACGATGTCGTCCGCGCCTGGCTCCTGCAATGTCACCGTCCTGAGCGCCAGTTGGCCTGGCTTTTCGAGAACGACAGCGACCGTTTCCATCTTCGGCCTCCCCGGGAGCCCGTCCAGACCCGCAGGCCCGGCACATAGACTCCATAACTGTCAGCTTACTCTTACACTGAAGTGTGTCAAGAGACAGATACAGTGCTCCCAACATTCCGCGTTGACAGGTTCTGCAGGCGCCTTCGCACCCTCGCAGCTGGCCATTCCTCTCCCCCATGGATGTGGGGCGAGGGCAGTGTGAGGGAGTGTGTCAGCCGGGGTGGTGAGGGGGGCAAGGATGCGCGGTTGCTGACACTTGCCAGCCATCACAGCGCCGCCGGAAGAACATTTTCGGTTGTGGGCCGCACCCAAAAGCCGTCTCGCGCAACATGGTTCGGATGCACGGATCTGGCTAGGGCATGGTCAACCGCAGCATCCCGGAAACAACCGGATTACGTGTTGCAACAACCTCGATCGATGCAAAACCAGCGTCCTTTGCCATGCGTCCGATCTCGTCCGGTGTCCTGGTCCGGCCCTGGCCCATGGCAGCGAAGTAGAGGCCGAAATAGGCGTCCGCCACGGGGGCGGTGGCGGCAAGCCCGGAGAGGGGTTCCGCCAGGATCAGCGTGCCGCCGGGCGACAGCATGCGGGCCACGGCGGCCAGCAGGGTTTTGACCGACGCGTCGTCATGGTCATGCGCGATCCGAATCAGGGTGGCCACGTCGGGGCCCTTGGGCAATTCGTCGTCGAGGAAGCTGCCGCCGTGGATTTCGAAGCGATTTCCGAGGTTTGCGCGGGCGATCTCGGCCACCTTCGGGAGATCGAACAGGCTCAGTTTC
Organism: Bradyrhizobiaceae bacterium; assembly: GCA_947475225.1. Classification (GTDB taxonomy): domain Bacteria; phylum Pseudomonadota; class Alphaproteobacteria; order Rhizobiales; family Aestuariivirgaceae; genus Aestuariivirga. Next base: position 27,520 of record CANJMQ010000004.1, on the reverse strand, counting down.
AGCTGTGGATAACGTTGCGCGGCCGCCTTCAGGAAGGTGCCGTTGGAGCCGCCGATGTCGATCAGATGGGTGTGCCTGCTGAAGTCATAGGCAGCGAGGATCTCGGCGGCCACCGCCTCCTGAGATGCCGCCATCAGGGCAGTGTAATCGGCCGCGTTACGCTGGTCGGCGTAGCTCCAGAAGTCCTTGAGGTGGTTCTGCTTTTTGGTGCCGGACAACACGCCGATGGGGTCCGCCAGATCGGCATAGAGCAGGCTGTGGTGGGTGATGAAGCGGGCGATCCACGGGTTGCCGGCCAGTGCCGCGCCATGGATACCGAGCGTCACCTCGCCCGCGCTGGTGCGCTCCAGAATCTTGAGGGAAATCGCGGCCTTGAGCAGGCGCTCGGTGCGGTCCGCCGGCCAGCCGATGCGCGCGGCGATGGCGCTGGTGGGCAGGGGGTGGCCCTCCAGCATCTCGATCAGCCCGAGCTTCACGGTGCAATAGAGCACCTGGCTGTAGGTGAAGCCGGCCAGCAGGTCGAAAAGCTGCCGCGACCGCTGCCGGCTGATGGGCCTGAACAGCGGAAAATCCACGGCAAATTTCTGGAAGCGGGGCGATGCGAGAAGGCCGTTGCGGAAGCTCCGCCACTGGTCGAAGGCACGTCCCAGAAGGCTCATCTCACGCAGCGACGGTGCGCGCCGACAGGCCGGTGACGAGGCTCCTCGACACGCCCTCGATCTGCTGGGCCAGCGCCTCGCGTCCCGGGCAGTCGGGGATCGCCGCGCGGGCCGCTTCCAGCAGTTCCTCGAAGTGTGCCATGGCACCGTCAAACCCTAGTTCTGCAACGAAATTCGGCGCGTGGTTGGCCTCGTCCTGGTGCACGGGCTTGCCCAGCTTTTCAGCCGATCCGGCCACGTCTCGGAGGTCGTCCGCCACCTGGAAGGCCTCGCCGATGGCAAAGCCCAGCTTCTGCCAGGCGAAGGGCTCGTATCCTTGAGCCGCCGCCCCGCCCATGGTGCAGGCCGCGAACAGCGCCCCCGTCTTGGCCCGCTGGTAGCGTACAATATCGATTGTCTGCTCGCATTCCCACGCCTGGCCCGCGCAGATGCCCGAGGGGCCACCAACGCAGCGCGCCAGAATGCCGGTCAGTGCCGCCACCCGCCCCGTCTTCAGCGCAAGCCATTCAAATCCCAGTACAATCAGCGCATCCCCCGTCAGGACCGCAAGCCTTTCGCCGAAGGCGGCATGAACTGAAGGCTTGCCCCGCCGGAGCGACGAGTTGTCAAAGCAGGGCAGGTCGTCATGCACCAGTGAGGCGCAATGCAGGAGTTCCACGGCGGACGCAAAAGTGATTGCCGCCGTCGCGTTTTGCGCGGCCGTCGGTGACGTTCTGGATGCACAGGCGTTGCTCACCGCCAGCGTCAACCGCGGACGGATCCGGGCGCCGCCGGGGAACACTGCGTGGCGCAGGGCCTGCGCCAGAAGAGGGGGACAATCATTGCCGGCGGCGTGCGCCACGGCCTGTTCGAGTTCCTGTTCGAGACGCATTCCGATGTCCATGGTGTCCTCCGGCGTTCGTCAGTTAGAAACGTCACTTGCGACTGTAAAGAAACATTGACATAGTTATTCGAATTCCGCAACAGGGAAGCCGCGGGACCTCATGTCACGGGATCGCATTGTCATCGTAGGGGCCGGAATGGGCGGTCTTGCCGCCGCCGTGAGCCTTGCGTCGAGGGGTGAGGAGGTGCTGGTGGTCGAGCGGCAGGCAGCCCCCGGAGGCAAGATGCGCCGGCTCGACGTGGCGGGCCGCGGAATCGATGGCGGCCCCACTGTCTTCACCATGCGCTGGGTGCTGGAGCAGTTGTTTGACGAGGCCGGGGCCTCGCTGTCCGATCATGTGACCCTCGAACCCCTGTCCATCCTGGCGCGGCATGCCTGGAGCGAATCGGAGCGGCTGGACCTTCATGCCGATCTTGAAGCTTCGGTCGATGCCATCGCTGCATTCGCAGGTGCTGCGGAGGCGCAGCACTTCCGCGACTTCAGTGCCGAGGCGAAGCGGATCTATCAGACGCTGGAACAGCCTTTCCTCCGTGCGCAGCGGCCCAACCCGGTGTCGCTGGCGATGAGCAATGGCCTCCGCGGCATGGCCGCCATGGCCCGCATCAACCCCTTCGAGACGATGTGGAAGGGCCTCGGGCGGCACTTCCGTGATCCGCGCCTGCAGCAGCTGTTTGGACGCTATGCCACCTATTGCGGGTCATCACCCTTTCTCGCACCGGCCACGCTGATGCTGGTGGCGCATGTCGAGCAGGCTGGCGTGTGGACGGTGAAGGGCGGCATGCATGAGCTGGCGCTGGCGCTCGACTCCCTCGCACGGAGCAAGGGCGTCACCTTCCGCTACGGCGAAGCGGTGACCGAGATTGCGACGCAAGGCGGGCGTGTCGCGGCGGTGAGCACGGCGCGGGAGCGCTTCGAGTGTGCGGCAGTCATCGTAAACGCTGATTCCAATGCTGTGGCCACGGGATTGCTTGGCGCCTCAGTGAAGCGCGCAGTGGCGCCGATTCAACCAGAGCAGCGCTCGCTTTCTGCGATCACCTGGGCGGCGGTTGCGAATACCTCCGGCTTTCCACTGACCCGGCACAACGTGTTCTTTTCGCGCGACTACCGCAATGAATTCCGTATGCTGACGAACGACTATCCGGGCGAGCCCACCGTTTATGTCTGCGCGCAGGACAGGCACGGGCATGCGGGCGGGCCGGAACGGCTGCTGCTGCTCGTCAACTCGCCCGCCAATGGTGACTTTGCGCCGCAAGCGCACGAACAAGTGGAGCGCGCCATGCGCGCGAAGCTCATGCAATGCGGGCTTGATGTTGACTTCAAGCCCGAGAACACCATCATCACCGACCCTGCTCGCTTCGAGAGTCTGTTTCCGGCGACGGGCGGTGCGCTTTACGGGAGGGCCTCGCACGGATGGACGGCATCATTTCAGCGGCCAGCGGCGCGAACGGTGGTGGAGGGGCTTTATCTGGCGGGGGGCAGCGTGCACCCCGGGCCGGGCGTGCCGATGGCCATGCTGTCGGGACGGTTGGCAGTGCAAAGCCTGCTGGCGTCACGGGCTTCGACACAGGCGTTCCGGCGGGCGGCTACCGCTGGTGGTATCTCGACGGCCTGAGCGACGATGGCCGCCACGGCCTGACCATCATCGGTTTCGTGGGCAGCGTGTTCTCGCCCTATTACGCGCGGGCGCGGCGCAAGGGCGCTGCCGATCCGGAGAATCACTGCGCCCTCAACGTGGCACTTTATGGCGATGGCGGGCACCGCTGGAGCATGACGGAGCGCGGCAAGCGTTGGGTCACGCGTGATGAGACGCGCTTCGCCATCGGGCCGAGCACCATGCGCTGGGAGGACGGCACGCTGGTCATCGACATCGACGAGGTGACGGTGCCGCTGCCATCACGCCTCAGGGGCCAGGTGCGGCTCACGCCTTCGGCGATCTGTTCCCATGAGGTCCGGCTTGACGCAGAGGGGCTGCACGTGTGGCGGCCCGTGGCGCCGTTCTCTCGCATCGAGGTTGAATTCGAGAAACCGGGCCTGCGCTGGTCCGGCATCGGCTATCATGATTCGAACTGGGGAGCCGCTCCGCTGGAAGACAGCTTTGAGAGCTGGGTCTGGTCGCGCGCCGCCATGAAGAATGGCGCTGCCATCGTCTATGACACGGTGCTGCGGGACGGATCGAACTCGGCCTTTGCGCTGCACATCGGTGCCGAAGGTGGCGTGACGGAGATGGCCGTGCCGCCGCGGCGCGAGATGACGACGACCTTCTGGCGCATGGCGCGGCACATGCGGGCTGACCGGGCCTTCGAGACGGTATCGCTGCTGGAGGATTCGCCCTTCTATTCGCGCACGCTGCTGAAGGTTGCGACGGAGGAGGGGAGCGCGGATGCCTTCCACGAGAGCCTGTCGTTGAAGCGGTTCCGCAATCCGGTGGTGCAGATGATGCTGCCGTTCAGGATGCCGAGGAGAGGGTGAGTTCCTTCTCCCATGCCTGCGGGACGGGAGAATGGACCCGTCGGCCTACTTCCTCTTGTCCATTTTCAGTTTCCACAATTCCCAGAAGCCCCAGCCGAGGACCACTCCCGCCACCAGGGCCATTTCGGTGAAGGCGATGGCGCCGCTGCTCATGGGCCCTGCTTTTCAAGTCGGATGAAGAGTTCGGTGAGCCACTTGGCGCGTTCGTCCAGCGTGCGGGGCGGGTGGATGGGCTGGCCTGCCGTGGCGACGGCATCGATGAGGAACTGTGCCGAGGGTATGGCTGGTGCCGTGGAGTGCGGTGCCGATTGCAGCGAAGCAGTGACGGCCTTCGCGAGGAGTGCCAGCTTTCGCTGGGTTGGTACGACGGCGCGACGGGTGACGCTGTCATGGCCGTTCTTCTCCACGGCGCGGCCGATCTCGGCATAGAGCAGGCGGGCGGCGTGGATCGACGGACGGCAGGCTGCAGGAAGCATGGCGATGCCGGACAGGCTTTGGGCGTAGAGGCGGTCTGCCTCGGCGAGCAGGCGCCCGAGGACTTTCGAAAGGGCAGGCGACGGCTGTGGCGCGGTCATGAAAGCCTTGGCGTCGAGCCCGTCTTCTGCCAGCCAGTCCTGCGGCAGGTAGAGCCTGCCATTGCGGGCATCTTCGCCGACGTCACGGGCGATGTTGGTGAGTTGCATGGCAACTCCCAAGTCACAGGCGCGGGCGATGGCGAAGGGCTCGCGCACCTGCATGACGAGCGACATCATGGCGCCCACCGTCCCTGCCACGCGGACAGCATAGGCGTGGAGATCGTCGAGTGTCTGATAGTGGCGGCCCGAGGCGTCCCAGGCGAAGCCCTCGATCAGGGCTTCCGGGATTTCACGCGGGATGGCGAAGCGCAGCGCCACGTCGGCAAAGGCACGGTCAGCGGGTTCGTTGTCGGGTTGGCCGCGATAGATGCCGTCGAGGCGGCCCAAGAGCGTGTCGACGGCGGCGCGGCTGTCGGCCGAGCGGTCGACGAGGTCATCCGCCACGCGGCAGAAGCCATAGAGTGCGCGCGAGGCATCACAGACGCGCTGCGGAAGCAGCAGCGAGGCCGTGTAGAAGGTCTTGGACCCGTCGCGGATCATCTGCCGGCACTGGGCGAGATCGGCGGGCGAGACGAGCGAAAGATCAGACGAAGGCCGAAGCATCAGGCACCACTGTATCGAGGATTCTTGCGGATGAGACGACACCGGGAACCCCGGCACCCGGATGGGTGCCGGCCCCGACGATGAACAGGTTCTGGATATCCTCCGAACGGTTGTTGGGACGGAACCATGCGCTTTGCAACAGCACCGGCTCCAGTCCGAAGGCGGCGCCCTTGGCGGAGGAGAGACGGGTTTCGAAATCGATCGGCGTGATCAGCTTCTCAGTGACGATGTGCTCGCGGAAGCCAGGCATCATGGTGCGGTCGAGGTACTCCGCGATGGCGGCCTTGCAGGAGGCGGCGCGGGTGGTCCAGTCGATGCCGGAATCCTGATGCGGCACGGGTGATAGCACGTAGAAGGCATCGCAGCCGGGAGGGGCAAGCGAAGGGTCCGTCGCGGTGGGGCGATGGAGATAGAGGCTGAAGTCCTTGGCCAGAATCTTCTTCTCGAAGATGTCATGCAGCAGTTCGCGGTAGCGCGGGCCCATGAGGATGGTGTGGTGAGGGACGTCCGTGTACTGACGGTTCGTACCGAAGTACCAGACGAAGAGGCTCATGGAATAGCGGGCACGGGCGAGCTTTGCATCCGTCCAGCGCTTGCGCGGGGCGTTGCGCAGGAGCTTGGTGTAGGTGTGTGCGGTCTCGGCGTTGGAGACGACGATATCGGCCTTGATGGTCTGGCCATTGGCGAGACGCAGGCCAGTGGCGCGCGCGCCATCGCAGGTGATCTCGGCAACCTCGCTGTTCAGCATGATGCTGCCACCCTGGCGCTCCACCAGCCCGGCCATGGCCTTGACAAGGGCGCCGGTGCCGCCAACAGCGAAGTGCACGCCGTATTGGCGCTCGAGATAGGCGATCATGCTGTAGATCGCGGTGACCTTGAAGGGGTTGCCACCGATGAACAGTGGATGGAAGCTCAGCGCCATCCTGATCTTGGGGTTCTTGACGCGCGCCGCCACGTGCTGGTGCACGGTGCGCCAGGCGCCGAGGCGGACGAGGTCGGGTGCGATCTTCAGCATGTCCAATGGCGAGCCAAAGGGAACGTGGCCAAGCTGCTCGAAGCCGATGCGATAGATCGCCTCGCTCTCCGCCATGAAGCGCTCATAGCCCTCGACGTCACCTGGTGAAATGCGACGCACTTCCTCGCGCATGCGGGCGGGGTCGGCGCAGCAGCTCATCACCGTGCCGTCGTCGAATCGGATGTCGTAGAAGGGGTCGAGGGACTTCAGCGTCACGTCGTCCGAGAACTTGGCCCCTGCGAGCGACCAGAGTTCATCGAGGATGAAGGGAGCAGTAATGATCGTGGGCCCGGCATCGAAGGTGAAGCCATCCTGCCGGAAGACGCAGGCGCGGCCGCCCGGCTGCTCCAGCTTCTCCACGACGGTGACCCGATAGCCTTTGGCGCCCAGCCGGATCGCAGCCGCGAGTCCGCCGAGGCCGCTGCCGATGACGGCGGCATGGGGGCGCCGGTCAGCCGTTCGGCCCGTCGGCGGGGGATGGTCGATGTCTGTAAACATCGGTTGACAATAGAAACCGACAGCCGGGATTTGGCAAGGGGGCAGACGTGGGGGCCGCGAGCCGTGATGCCTAGCGCCGCACGAAGGACCCCGGGTCGGCGATGATGGCCGCCGCCCCTGTCGGGTCCTCTTCATGGGCGAGGTGGCCGAGGCCCTTGACCTCGATCAGGCTGGCATGCGGCACGAGTCTCGACGCCTCGGCGGCCCGGGCGGGCGGGATGGTGCGGTCGCCGGAGGCGAAGACGAGAGTCATGGGCACGGGCAGGTTCTTCAGGTCCTGCGGCACCCAGTGCAGGTCCCAGGCGGCCATCATGCCCAGTGTACCGGCGATGTGAGCCTCGTTGGAGAACAGCCGCTGGTAGAGGGTGATGCCGTCGGCATCGATGGTGGAGCCGGTGTCGCGCAGCAGGCGCTCCACCGATTTTCGGTCAGCCATCCTGGCGAACATCTTCCGCACCATGGTGGCATTGGCGAAGGCCTTGGCGAGCGGCGAGAAGAATTGCCCCGCGACACCGGTGACCGGGAAGAAGGCGCCGTTCAAACTGATGATGTCCTGTGGGGCGAAGAGGCGTTCCACCGCCATGCGCACCAGCACGGCAGCCGCTGCCGAGTGGCCGACGGCGCGGACAGGACTTATGTTCAGTGTACGGAGCAAGCTGGCCACTGCGGCGGCCATGCCCGGCAGCGACAGGCTGTTCTTGGATGGTGGCTGGGTGAAGGCATGGCCGGGAAGATCGATCGCCACCACGGTGTAGCGGGCGGCAAGCTTTGACATCACGTCGCGCCAGGAATGCGTGGCAGCGCCCGTGCCGTGGAGGAGGAGCAGCGCAGGCCCATTGCCCATCACCTGCACGTGCCAGCGCATGCCCGCGGCCTCGATGAAGCGGCTTGCCGCATGGTTCGGCCAGTCACGGCAATCAGCGGCCCAGTCGAGATAGTAACCCACGTCAGGCCCCGGCCTTCATGACCGCGTTGACGGAGGCGGAGATGCGCGAGGCATCGGCGTGGGGCAGCGGAAGGTAATCGGCACCCATGGCTTCGGCGAGTTTGCGGGCGGGGCCGGTGCGGGTTTCGGAGAGATCGATCATCAGCGTGCGCAACCCTGCGAGGCGGAGTGCCTTGGCTGCCGCCTCGGCATCGCGCAATGCCACCGCGCGGTCGGCGGTGCCGTCACGCGCGATGTTGGCCTTGCCGTCAGTCAGAAAGACGATGAGCGGGATGCCGCCGGAGCGGCGCACCTGGTCGGCGACCAGCATCGACTGCTCGATGGCTGCAGCCAGCGGCGTCCCACCGCCGCCGGGAAGATCGGACAGCGACTTCTTGGCGCGCTGCAGGGAGCGGGTCGGTGGCAGCAGCAGGTCTGCCTGCTTGCCGCGGAAGGCGATGAGTGCGGTTCGGTCGCGGCGTACATAGCAATCGGCGAGGAGCAGTTCGATGGCGCCCTTGGCCTCCGCCATGCGGCTGATTGCGGCGGAGCCCGAGGCATCCACTGCAAAGATCGCTGTCGTTTCGCGCTTCTCCTTGAAGCGGCGGATGCGGAAGTCGGCCTTCTCGACCTGCACGCCTTTGCGGGCGGGATTGCTGTGGCGGCGCAGCGGTTGCCATGGTGCGGCGGCGCGCAGCGTATCAATGAGGGCGAGGCGGGCGCCGTTCCGCAGTTCCCCCTGGCGAGTTCCGGCCGGACGGCCGCGACGGAGGCCCGCTTTCTGCGAAACGGCGCCTGCACCGGCCTTGGATCCGGGCTGGCGGAGGTTCTTTTCCAGCGCGGCCAACAGGCCGGGCGGCAGAGAAGTCTTCACGGCTTCGAGCAGGCGGTCCGCCAGTTCCTGCGGCGCGGGCGCACCATCCTCTTCGCCGGGTTCGGGCGCATCCTCAGGTGCTGGTGGATCAGGTTGTTCCTCGGGAGGTGCGGGATAGGTGACGGCGCGCGGCGCGAGGATCAGCCGGGCGGCGAGGCGGGCGTCGTCCTCGTCCACTTCGCTTCGGCCATCCAACGCCGCCGCCGCGCGGGCGGCACGCAGCGCCATGACGGCGGGGCGGATCGATGAGAGGCCGAGCGCCAATGCCGTGTGGCACAGGCCCTCGGTGATGGCATCGGGGATATGAACCCCCGGCAGCAGGTTGCGCGCCGCGGCGAAGTCGATGTCGAGCGGTTCGAAGCCAGAGAGGTCGAGGAGGAAGGCAATGCGCTCGGCGAGGATCAGCGGGGCGCGCTCGTCGTCGATGCCCTCGTCATGGGCGATGACGGTGAAGGCGGCACCGTGGTCCATGGCGGCGGCAATGAGGGCGGCCTTGTCGGTGGAGAGACGTTCGGCGGAGGTCAGCAGGAGAAGGCCGTCGGCCTCGGCGAGCAGGCCCCTGTCGTGAACGGGTGCGCCGGACTTCAGCGTGGCGGCGACGTCGATCGAGCCTGTCAGCCGGTCGATGCCGATATGCGGGGGGATGCGGTGGGTCTTGCGCTGCGAAAGATCGCGGAGTTGGTTGAGGAATCCGTCGGCGGGGCCCTTGATGACGGCGCCCTTCAGGCCCTCGGGGTCGAGGGCGAGGAGAGCGCAGGCGAGGGCCGCCTCGCTCACGCGCCGAAAACCTCGGTGACGGCACGGCTGATGCGGGTGGTGGAGCCCGTCTCGTCCAGCGGATTCCTGCGCAGGCGGTGGCGCAGTGAGGGGGCCGCCATGTGCTTCAGGTGCTCCTCTGTGACGCGCTTGGCGCCTTCATAGGCCGCGAGCGCGCGGGCGGCGCGCATCAGCGTCAGCTGGCCGCGCAATCCGTCGGTCTTGAGGTTGATGCACAGGGCAGCGGCGCGCTCGAGGATGCCATCCGGCACCTCGACGTCGTTCAGATGCTTGCGCGCCTTCACGATGCGGCGGCGCGTCTGGTCCTCTTGCTTGGCCCACAGCGCGGTGAAAGCCTCCGGGTCGCGCTCGAAGGCATCGCGGCGCTTGACGATCTCGACCCAGGTCGCAACCTCGGTGGGTGTGCGCACCTCGACGGAGAGGCCGAAGCGGTCGAGAAGCTGCGGGCGCAGTTCACCCTCTTCCGGGTTGCCGCTGCCAACCAGTACGACGCGGGCTGGGTGGCGCACCGAGAGGCCCTCGCGCTCCACCACGTTTTCGCCCGATGCCGCGACGTCCAGGAGCAGGTCGACGATGTGATCTTCCAGCAGGTTCACCTCGTCGACATAGAGATAACCGCGGTTGGCCTGTGCCAGCAGGCCCGGCTCGAAGCTTTTTTCGCCATGCGACAGCGCGCGCTCGAGATTGAGCGAGCCCAGCACCCGGTCCTCGGTGGCGCCGAGCGGCAGGTCGACCACCGGAATGGAAATCTTCCGGATCTTGTGGGTTGCCTCCCTGCGGCAGGCATCGCACTGGGCGGAGGTACTGTCCGGGTCGCAGTGATAGGCGCAGGAGGCGGCGCGGATCTCGGGCAGCAGGGCGGCCAGCGCTCGCACGGCGGTGGATTTGCCGGTGCCCCGGTCGCCGAAGGCGAGGAGGCCGCCGATCAGCGGGTCGACGGCAGTGAGCAGCAGCGCCAGCAACAGTTCGTCCTGGCCCGCAATGGCCGAGAAGGGATATCGAAGTGTCATGTGGCTAGGTGTAACATACGATTTACGCTTGGCAAATACGGTGTTTTTGCGTGGCCGGGCCGGCTCCGCCACTCTCGGCGGATGACTGGCCGACCCCGTTGGGGCGGGGCCTGTCGGGTGCATTTCGGGCTTAGCCCGCGGCCCGCATCAGGCTGCCGGTGGCCGGGAACAGCGGGATGAGAGAGGCCTGGAGCGCGTGGTAGATGTCGGGCTTTCCGGTGAAGAAACGGTCGATCGGCTTCAGGTCGTTGCCCAGTTCGGGGAACCATCCGCCAGTGGCGGGGTCGATGAAGTGGATTGCCGAGAAGTCCCATACCTTGCGGTACCAGTGTTCATAGAAGTGGTTGGGCGTCAGCGCGTTGAGGAAAGCGGCGGCGCCGATGGCCTCGGTGACGGGCCACCAGATCTTGTGGGTGATGGCGGGCTGGTTGGCGAAGTCGAGCGTGTAGTAGAAGCCGCCCTTCACCTCGTCCCAGCCGCGGGTGATGGCGCTGCGGAACAGCTTGTCCGCAGCGTCGATCATCCATTCCTCCTTGCGGCCGTCGAGCACCCAGAGCTGGGCCATGAGCCTAGCCCATTCCAGCCAGTGGCCGGGCGTTGTTCCTGCCGGGCGGAACATGTCAGACCCCTTGTAGCCCTTGTCGATCTTCCACTGCTCGTCGAAATGCTCGGCCACCACATAGTCCAGCGAGGCCGCGTGGGTGCGGATGATAAGCTTGGCGATCCGCTTGGCCTTGTCGAGATAGGCTGCATCATGCGTGGCCTCGAAGGCGGCCATCAGCGCCTCCGTGAGGTGCATGTTGGAGTTCTGGCCGCGATAGCCTGAGATCTTTGCCCAGTTGCGGGCATATTCCTCGGAGACGGCGCCGTGGTGGTCATCCCAGAACCGGACGTTCAGCACGTCGGTGACGTCGGCGAGCATGTCCTTGGCGAGCGGATGGCCGATCATCAAGGCGTCGGCCGCTGCAAGCAGCACGAAGGCGTGGCCATAGGCCTGCTTGCTGTCATCCGTGAATGAGTCGTCATCAAGCGACCAGCAATAGCCGCCGTATTGCCTGTCACGGTGGCCTTCCCACAGATAGCGCATGCCGTGATCGACGATGGTTTCTGCGCCGGGCCGCCCGAGCCTGGCGGCGATAGCGAAGCAATGCACCATGCGCGACGTGTGGTGGAGGTGGCGGATGTGACCGTAGGGGCGGCCCGCAGCATCGAGATCGTGGAAGCCGCCCTTGGGGTTCACCGCATTGTTCTGGAACAGGTCGAAGAGCGCGTTGGCCTGGACCTTCAGCCAGTCGCGGTGCCAGGGGCGGGTGGTCCAGTTGGTGTCGGGCATGGCCAATCCTTCAGCTCATTCGACGCGCACGCGCGCCGTGGCTGTTTTGCCCTTCGCATCGATCACCGACAAGCGGGCAAATCCATGCGATGGCTGGTCCCAGAAGGCATCGCGGCGGAACTCGCGCTCGGCGATGGGAACGCCATCGGCAAGCCAGGTGAAGGGTGGCGTGCCGCCATTGACCTTGAGGCTGACAGCCGGGGCTGAATCACCATCAAGATCGATCCGCGCGCCGTCCGGCGGGAAGGCGATGGCGGGCGGTGATTCGCCCAGTGAAGCGGTGGCGACTTCCGGCAGCGCATTGGGCCGGAAGCGCTGCAGGTTGGCAGGAAGCTCGTTGGTGCGGGCGATGACGGTGCCGGGTGGTGCGGGCCCAAGCGGCGCGCGGTTTGCACCGATGCGCTGGAAGGCCTCGAACAGGATGGGGGCCGCGGCGAGGCGCCCGACGACGCCGGGCACCGACGCGCCATCCGGGCGGCCCACCCACACGGCAATTGTGTTGGCGCCGTCATAGCCCACCGCCCAGGCATCGCGGTAGCCGTAGGATGTGCCGGTCTTGAAGGCGATCTGGCCGCCAATCGCGTTCTGCGGCGTGGGCGCGCCCTTCAGCACGTCGCCGATCATCCAGGTGGCAGTGGGTTCGAACAGGCGGCGCAGCGGCTTCGCGTTGCGCTCATCGGACAGTTGCCAGCTGAGTTGGATGGGCTGACCCTTGCGGGCGAGAGCAACATAGAGCGCTGCAAGGTCGGTGAGGCGGATGCCCGCACCGCCCAAGCCAACGGCGAGCCCGGGTCCGGCATTCTGGGGCAGCACGAGTTTCACCCCGGCATTGTTGAGGCGGGCCATGAGGCGGTCCGGCCCCACCGCATTGAGGATCTGCAGGGCCGGCACGTTGAGAGACTGCTGCAATGCCGTGCGCACCGTGACCGTGCCGTGGAAACTGTCATCGAAGTTTTCCGGCGCATAGGCGCCGTAGCGCACGGCGCGGTCGTCGATGAGGGTTTCGGGGTGGATGAGGCCATCCTCGAAGGCGAGGCCATAGATGAAGGGCTTGAGCGTCGAGCCCGGTGAGCGCAGCGCGTTGGCAAGGTCCATCTGCCCCGCACGCAGGGTGTCGAAATAGCCCGTGCCGCCGACATGGGCGCGGACTTCGCCCGTCTCGTTGTCGATGACGAGGATTGCGGTGGCGACACCGGAGCCGATGAGGAGCGCGCGGTCGCGGGTCAGTGTTTCGAGCGAGGCCTGCAGGTTGCGTGCGATGGTGGTCTGTTCCACGGCGCCCGGCTGGGCCTGCTTCGCCAGGCGCTCGGCCACGTGTGCGGCAAGCATCGGGAAGGCGAGACGGCCCTTCGGCGCGACTTCGGCTGAAGCTGCCACAGCCTGATCGGAATTGACGATGCTGGCGCTGTTGAGGAGCGTGATCACGCGGTTGCGGGCGGCAACGGCGATTTTCGGGAACCGGTCGGGGCGGCGCGTCTCGGGCGCCTGCGGGAGCGCCACGAGCAGCGCGCTCTCAGCGGTTGACAACCGCCTCGGCTCCTTGCCGAAATAGGCCAGCGATGCGGCGCGCGTGCCCTCGATGTTGCCGCCATAGGGGGCGAGTGCGAGGTAGAGATCGAGGATCTGCTGCTTCGTCAGGCGGCGCTCGATCTGCAGTGCACGGATCATTTCGGCAAGCTTGTCAGTGAAGCTGCGCGCCGGGCGCGGCTCGAGCAGGCGCGCCACCTGCATGGTGAGGGTGGAACCGCCGGAGACAACATGGCCATGCGTTGCGGCCTGCCATGCGGCGCGCAGCAGGGCCTTGGGATCAACCCCCGCATGCGCGTAGAAGCGCTTGTCCTCATAGGCGATGAGCATCGCGATGAAGCGCGGGTCGATGTCCTTTGACGTCACCGGCAGGCGCCAGTAGCCGTCCTTGGTGATGAAGGGGCGGAGCAGGCGGCCGTCCCTGTCGGTCACCAGCGTGGAATAGGTGATGGCCTTGCCGAGCGGCACTGGGCCCAAGCGCCGCAGAACCTCGCTCGCCGTGAAGCCCACCGCGTTGACCGCGAGGAGGCCGAAGAGCAGCCCCGCATAGAGGCGCAAGGGCCATCTGCTGCGGGGCCTGGTTCTCATCAGGGTGCCGTCACCGTCACCGTGCCGGACGTGGTGCGGGCGTTGAGTTCAGGGCGGTACATGTCCTCCACCGTCACACCCGGATGCACATAGACGCCGGGCGAGATGGCGCGGATCATATAGGCGAGCTTGGCGGTGGAACTGGTGAAACTCGCCACGAAACGGTCATCCCGGAACTCGGTGTAGGGCGCGTAGGTGGTGTCGGAGAGCCAGGCGAGGTCGGCCGTGGAGCCGGACGAGACGAGCGTCGGGTTCTCGATCTCGAAGCCCGCCGGCAGGCGGTCAACCAGCAGGTAGTTGCCGTTGTCGGCCTCGCCCTGCTGCTTCATCACGCTCAGCACCGCAACGAGACGGGTGTTCTGCCTGACGGTGGCGGGGTCTACCGGCTGGCCGTCGGGCGTGAAGTACTTGCGCTCGATGGTGAGGCCGTTGCTGGCGGCGGGCTCCGGCACGAGGGGCGAGCCCGATACGGCGACGACCGCCTTCACGAGGTCCGGACCCATATTCTGCACCTTCACGTCCTTGGTGAGTGCCGCCGCGCTGTAGACGCGGTTGAAGCTGCCATCATGCGGCGTGCCGTCGACATCAAGGCGGATCGACTTTGCCTGGTTGATGACCGAGCGGGCGGCCAGCACCATCCAGGCCATGTCCTGGGTGGAGGCATAGCTGGAGCGGGCGCGCTCCACTTCGATGGCGCTCATCGCCGTCTTGATGACGGCGGGCTTGGCCTTGGAATCCGTGGCGAGCGCCAGGATCGCCGAGGCATCGCGCAGCACCGAGCCATAGTCGGCGCGATAGGCACCACGCTCGGAGGAGTCCACCTCGTCCCCCAGTTTCTCGATGGCGGAAGCGAAGGCGGCATCGGAGCGCTGCTGGTCGCCGAGGATCGACAGGGCGGCGGCCACCTGCGCGCGGGCAAGCGGCGAGCCAAACTGGCTGATCTTGGTGTCAGCGAGGTATTTGAGGTCACCTACGGGAGCGCGGCCGGCGCGGGCCAGCACATAGAGGGCGTAGGCCATGTCCTGGCCGCCGCCGTCCTCGATGTCCGGCGCGTTGCCGACCATGTTGCGGATGTAGTCGAGGCCGCCGACCAGCACGTCCTCCGGCACGGCGAAGCCCTTCTCGCGCGCACGCAGCAGGAAATCGGTGACGTAGGCCGTGAGCCACAGGCTGGAGTCTTCACCATAGGCCGACCACAACCCGAAGGAGCCCGAAGCCGACTGACGGTTGACGAGGCGTGTCACCGCCTTCTGCATGCGGTCCGGGATCTCCGCGTCAAGGTCTTTGGGATCAACGCCGAGGTCGCTCAGGTAAAGGAGCGGCAGGGCGCGGCTGACCGTCTGCTCGGAGCAGCCGTAAGGATATTTGTCGAGATCACGCACCAGCCCCGCGGCATCGAGCTGCGGCAGCGGGCTGATGGAGAGAGCCACCGTGCCGGTGCCTGGCACCATCTCGGTCAGGAGATCCTTGCCGATGGTGAGCGAGCCGCCCTTGGCCTGCAGCGGCATGGTGGTGCGGCGCGTGACCAGCGGGTTGGCAGGCTCGACGCCGAGCGAGAAGTCCTGGTCGAGCAGGATGTCACCTGGGCCCTTCAGCGTGGCGACGATGCTGGCAACGCCATAGCCCGAGCCCTTGACGGGAACGGTGATGGTGGCGCGTGCACCGGCGGCACCGAGTGTCAGCTTCTGGATCGCGGTGTTGGCATCGGGCGTCACCGGACCGTCAATCGAGACGCCGAGCGTGTAGTCGCCAGCCGGCCCCTCGGCATTCACGATGTCGAAGCGCAGTTGCGAAGCATCGCCCACTGCGAGGAAGCGAGGCATGGTGCCGGAGACGACCACGGGGTCTCGCGCGATCACGTCCTTCGTGCCATGGCCGACCTTGGTCTTGCTCCAGGCGACAGCCATGACTCGGATGGTGCCGTTGAAGGCGGGAATGTCGAAGTCCACCGAGGCCGTGCCGTCGTCGCCCACCTTCACGATGCCGGAATAGAGCGCCAGCGGCTTCTGCGCAGGCGGCGGGGCGTTGAAGGCCGCGCCGCCGTCACCACCGTTGCGCAGCTTGCCGCGCTCGCCCTGCATGCCGTCGATCAGGCTGCCGTATATGTCGCGGAGCTGCGCGGTGAGCTGCTTCTGGTCATAGTAGAAGTTCTCGGGCGCGGGCGGATCATAGCGCGTGAGGTTGAGGATGCCGACGTCGACCGCCGCCACCGTGATGAAGGCGTCCTCACCGGCGGTGAGGTTGCCGATCTTCACCGGAACGGTGAGCTTGGTGCGCGGCTTCATCAGGTCGGGCGTGTTCAGCGAAACGTCGAGTGTTCGCGCTGCGCGGTCGATGCCGAACCAGGCGAGGCCCATGGCACGCGACGGCATGCGCTTGGCCTTGACGTCCATCGGCTTGTAGAGGCTCGCCAGCACATAGGCGCCGGTACCCCAGCCTTCGCCCACCGTGAAGGGCAGCGTGATGCCGCCTTCGGGAACGTCTACCTGCTGGGAGGCCAGCAGCTTCTCGCCGACGATCTGCACCGTGGCCTTGCCGGCATAGCGCGCGTCGATCTTGACGTTGATCGTGTCGCCGGTCTTCACGTCCGTCGTGTCAAGCGCGACCTTCAGCGTGTCGGGGGTGTCCGACTTGGAGGTGTTGCCGGAGTAGTAGCCCGAGGCGAAGTCGATCGAGGCGGGCGTGATGCCCGGCGCGTCGATCTCGAGGCGGTATTCGCCCCATGAGAGGGTCTGGGCAAAGTCGGTGGGTTTGTCGCCGCTCAAATCCAGCGTGCCATTGGCGATCTTCGAGGTACGGGTGACGGACTCCCACTGCCACTGGCCATTGCTGTTGAACCACTGCCAGTCACGCACCAGGCGCTTCAGCGTCCAGTTGGCGCCCTTGATGGGCTTCAGCTTGCCGTCCGGATCCACCGCGATGAGCGAGAAGGAGGCGGCCTGACCTTCGAGTGCGGCACCGTCCTCGAAGTTCGGCATGATGCCGAACAGCGGCTGGGACGCTTCGATGGGCAGGCTCGCGGTGCGTTCCACCGCGCGGCCGCCCGGCTCGCGCATACGCACCGAGACGTCGGCCTTCAGGGGTTGCGAGGTCACGGGAAGTTCCGGCAGCGCGATGTCGATGTCGGCGTGGCCGTTGATGTCGGTGGCGGCCAAATCGGCGGCAGTGACCTGGATCGGGTCTGGCCGTTCGTCCATCAGGCCGAAACCGTAGTCCTTCCACTCAGGGAAGGGCGTGTCGTCGACGTTGATCGTCACGCTGGCCTCGAGGTCGAGGCCAGCACCGGGTGCTCCGAACAGATAGCGGCCGTCGACCTTCATCTGCAGCGTATCCTTGACCTTCGGCGTCCTGGAGACGAGGTCGAACGCGATGCGGTCCGGGATGTAGTCCTCGACGAGGAAGGAGGTCTCGCCGATGGAATCGCCGGCGGGATCAGTAAAGGCCTTGATGCGCCAGGTGCCTCCTTGTGCGCCCTGCGCGATCTGGAAGTCTCGCGAGAAGCCGCCAGCGCCCTGGTCGTCGAGCTTGTCGGTGAGGAAGGCGACACCATCCGGACGCTCGACCACGAAGGTGAGTGGCAGGCCCGTGATGGCATTGGCCTTGTCGTCACGCAGCAGCACACTGGCATGCACGGTTTCGCCGCGGCGGTAGACACCGCGCTCGGCGTAGACGAAGGCATCGACGGCACCAGAGGGGGCGCGGCCGGTAACGCCGCGGTCAGTGAGGTCGAAGGCGGGCTGCTGCAGGTCGAGGAAGCTGTAGTCATTGTCGGCCGACTGCGCGACCACCAGTGCTGGTGCCTGGCCACCGTCACCCTTCATCACGCCGGCATCGAACAGCGCAGTGCCAGAGGCATCAGATGACGTTTCCCCGAGTACTTCATTGTTACGGGCGATGAGGCGCACCTTGGCATTGGCGATTGGGCCGGCGGTGGCGATGGAGCGGAGGCTCACATGCAGGCCGTCCTTGCCGGTCATGGTGGCGAGGCCCAGATCCGAGACGACGAACCACTGGGTGGCGACGTTGTCATACTGCTCGGCCTCGAGCGCGGCGGGCTTCGCCGTGATCACGTAAAGTCCGGGCTCAAGCTTGCCCATGGCTTCATCGACCGGGATTGCGGTGGTGATGTCCTGGTTCTGGGGCGAGGGCGTTTCGAGCGCGCCTTCCCAGACGAGCTTGCCCTTGTCGCTGCCGATCGAGGCGGCGGAATAGCCGGTGATCTGGCCGCGGAAGTCAGAGCCCAGCACGCTGCCGATCATGTTGCGGTCGCCGATGCGGAACAGCTGGAGCTTCGCCTCCTTGCTGTTGACCGAGATCAGCGGAATGCCGTTCTGGCCGGTGCGCGGCAGGACATAGGCATTTCCGGCAAAGCGCACCGAGGGGGCGCGGTCGCGGACGTAGAAGTCGAAGCTCACGTCCTTGGCCAGAGTGTCGTCGGTCGCGTTGGGAAGGCCCTGGCGGGCGGTGATGGAATAGCGCGCGCCATACTTAAGGCCCTCGACGCAGAGGCGCGTGCCCTCGGCTGTGACAGCGGCGACGGGACCCGGGTTCTGGGTGAAGTAGGAGGTGAAGTCCGTCACGGTGCGTGACACCGGCTCCGACATTTCGAAGCAGGCGCGGGGCGGAACGGTTTCGGTATCGACCTTGTAGTCGGAGACGCGGAAGCCGTGGTCGACGCGCATCTGCTCGAAGGCCTCGCGGATCGCGGGGTCCTCCTGCAGCTTGAGGCTTTCCTTGTAGGCGGTGAGTGCGGGCCGCCACATCTCGCGCTTGGCGAAGCCCTGGGCTGCGAGGTTGAGGGCCTGCGAATCCTGCTGCGGCGAGGACAGCAGGGTATAGGCCTTCAGGGCTGCACCGATCAGCTTGGAGGGAAGCGTGTAGCCGTCGGAATCATTGACGGGCGTGGCGACGGAGAGTTCCTGAGCAAGGTCCAGCCACAGCGCGCCGTTGGTGGGCTGCTTCGTCAGTAGCTGCTCCAGCGAGGAGGCAGCGAGGCGGGCGTTGTTGGCGGCGCGCGCGGCGGCAAGGTCCGCCTGAATTTCTGGCTCTGTGCGCTTCAGTTCCTTGGCGACCTTTACGAGATCGGCGTCGTAGTCCTGGAGGTACCAGGTGAACTGGTCCACAGGGAAGGGCTTGGCGGCCTGCGAGGGGGTTGCCGCAAGGAACAGCGAGAGGACGGTGGCGAGCAGGAGGGCGAGGGTGTTCCACCATCCGGGCGCAAGGTTCTTCGTCCTCTCCGGTAACACGGGAGAGGAGGGGGCCCGTTGCGAGTCGCAACGGCTCTCTTCTTCTCCCGCTGAAGAAGCGGGAGAAGACGTCATTGAAAGTGGGGAGAAATCGCCATGCGCCGTCATCGGAGGCCCTCCACAAGCTTGCTCTTTTCGCGTGGAGGAAGTCTCCGTCCGCGGCCGCCCGGTTGTCAATTGGGCGGCTGATAGTTTCATCTGCTTTGCGGCAGAATTGCAGTGACCGCGGTCACGGCTTCGGGGTGTCGTCGTCCTGCAGGATGCGCCAGGCGGCGCCCTCGAGGTCGTCATACTGGCCGGACTTCAGCGACCAGATGAAGGCGCCAAGCCCGATGGCGCCCATGAAGAGCGCAATGGGGATGAGATAGATCAGGACGTTCATGCGGCGTCTCTCAGGGTCTTGGCCCGCAGCGCGGTGTCGGCCTTGACCTTAGCAGACCCGGCCTGCGCCGTCCTACCCAGACCGACGCGCAGCGCGTTGGCGATGACGATGATCGAAGAGGTGGACATTGCAACTGCCGCAACCAGCGGCGAGACGAAGCCCGCCATGGCCAGCGGCACGGCCAGCACGTTGTAGCCCACCGCGAGCACGAAGTTTTCCTTGGCAATCCGCTGGGTGCGGCGGCTCACCTTGATGGCGTTGGCGACCGCCGAGGCACTTTCGCCCATCCACACGGTTTCCGCCGCGGTGCGGCCGATGTCGGAGGCCGACGAGGGCGCCATGGAGGTGTAGCCTGCCGCCAGTGCTGGTGCATCGTTGATGCCGTCGCCCACCATCAGAACTTTTTTTCCGGCCTTGGTGAGGGCGTCGACATAGGCGAGCTTGGTCTGCGGGCTGGCGCGGGAGACGGCGGTGTCGATCCCCACGGTTTCAGCCACACGGGTGACTGCGGCCTCGCGGTCGCCCGACAGCAGGTGGACGGCGAGGCCCATCTGCTTCAGTGCCGCGATGGTTTCGGTGGCGTCGGGACGCAACTGGTCCTCGAAATGGAACAGTACGGGCAGCTTGGCGCCACGGCGGAAGGCGAATTCGAGCAGGCCATGGTCCTCGCTGCTGTCCTCCATGCCGCACCAGGCGCGGTTGCCGAGGCGCAGCATTTCACCGCCGTAAGTACCGGAGAGGCCGAGGCCGGGGTGCTCTGCAATGTCGGAGACCGTGACCGCCTGCAGCCCGCGCTTCGCCACCTCGCGCACGAGGGCGCGTGAGAGGGGATGCTTGCTGGCCTGCGCGAGGCCGGCGGCGAGCGCCAGCGTATCGGTGGAGACCATGAGTGGCGAGACGAGGGCGGGTTCGCCCTTGGTGAGCGTGCCGGTCTTGTCGAAGATCACCGTGTCGACACCAGCGAGCTTTTCCAGCGCCGCGCCATCCTTGATCATCACGCCGGAGCGGAACAGCCGACCGCTCGCCACCACCTGCACGGCGGGAACGGCAAGCCCAAGCGCGCAGGGGCAGGTGATGATCAGCACGGCGATGGCCGCCATGATTGAGTTGTGCCAGCCATTGCCCAGCACCAGCCAGCCGATCAGCGTGGTGGCGGCCAGCGTGTGAACGGCGGGCGAATAGAAGCGCGCCAGCCGGTCGGCAATGCGGATGTAGCGCGACTGGCCCTGCTCGGCGGATGACATGAGCCGGACGAGTTCGCTGAGGAAGGTGTCATTGCCCGCCGCGGTGATCTCCACCGTGATGGGGGCGGTGACGTTCATCTCGCCCGCGTGGACGAGTGCGCCGGGCTTCACCGTTTCGGGGGCCGTTTCGCCGGTCAGCAGCGAGCGGTCCATGTCGGAGGTGCCATCGCGGATCAGGCCGTCGGCGGGAAGACGGTCACCCGCCGCGACGGCGACCAGCATGCCGGCGCGGAGGTCACGCGCGGGCACGTAGCGGCGGCTGCCATCATCATCGATGACGGTGGCACCTTCCGAGGACAGCGAGATGAGCTGCGCGATGGCCGAGCGGGCGCGGGCGCGCATCAGGTGGTCGAGGTAGCGGCCCGCGAGCAGGAAGAAGAGCAGCGTGACGGAGGCATCGAAATAGGCGTGCTCGGCGCCGTTGATGGTCTCGAACAGGCTCATGAAACTGGCCAGCAGCACACCGAGCGAGATCGGCACGTCCATGTTGACGCGGCCGAGCCTGAGCGCGTTCACCGCGGAATAGAAGAAGGGACGGCCCGCATAGGCGACGGCGGGGAGTGCGATCATCGCCGAGAGCCAGTGGAACAGGTCGCGCGTGGCGCCCTCCGCACCCGACCAGACGGAGACCGACAGCAGCATGACGTTGGAGGCAGCAAAGCCCGCGACGGCGAGTGCCCGCAGCAGCCTGGCATTCTCCTTGTCGTCCTTGGTGAGGCCGGTCTCGCGCGGGTCGAAGGGGCGGGCCATGTAGCCGAGGAAACCCAGGCGGTCGATCAGTGCCTGCGGCTCGATGGCGCCGTCCTCATAGACCACCGCGACGCGACGGCCCGTCAGGTTGACGCGTGCCGATTTCACGCCAGCGAGTGCGCCGAGGTCCGTCTCGATGAGTGACATGGACTCCGGCCGGTTGGCCTGCGGCACCAGGAACTCGATGCGCTTCAGGCCCGGGCCGGCGGACGATATCCAGCGTGCCGCATCCTCGCCCTCCAGCTTGAAGGGTTGGAAGTATTCGCCATCGAGGGTGCAGCAGGGAAGGGTCATCAGGGGTTCACAACGAAGCGGAAGATCTTGTGATAGTCGGCAACGCCATCGCCCTTGCCGTCGACTTCGACCTCCCACAGCCCCGGTGCAAGGCGGGCGGGCGCGGAATAGAGGCCCGAACCCATCCAGCCGAAGACCAGCACCTGGTCTTGCTTGTCGGTGACGGTGCGCTGCAGCTTGCCTGTCAGGTTGAGGGTTTCGATCTTGGCGCCCCTGCTATCGGCGAAGCTGATCTTCACGCTGTCCTTGTTGTGGGAGAACGCGACGTTCCAGCCGAGTGCTTCCTGCGCCCTGGCCTTGGCGAGATCGCTGTTGAAGGTCTGGCTCGCCACGTAGCCGTTCTCGACCACCAGGCCCGACCAGGTGGAATTGGCGAGATAGGCCAGCAGGAAATTGACACCGAAGATCACGCCGAAGAAGGCGATGATCATGGCCAGCACGTGGCCGCCCTTGAGTTCCTTCTCGATAGACGTCATGGACATGATCTTACTCCTTGTCGTCGGGGCCGTGGAAGAGGGCGTCATAGGTGGCGGTTTCGGCCGGGACATCGCCCTTGGGGCTGAGTTCCTCGACCTTGAACTCGAAGCGCGTGTGCTCATGCTTGATGATGTCGTGCTCATCGGTCGAGACGTAGATCTTCACGGCCTTGAGCTTGTCGGGCTCCACCGCAATGTCGAAGCTGGTGCCCTTGGCGCCCGAGTCACCCACCATTTCCATGGTGGCGCCAGAGAGCTTGTCGATGGAAAGCCGGAAAGTGCGGGGCTGCTGGCGCTTGTTGAGGATCTTGATGGTGTAGCCGTTGCGGATGGCGCCGTCTGACAGGGTCACGTAAAGCGGGTTCCGGTCCGCCACCACGTTGACGTCGAGCTGGGTGCGGTGGGTGATCGAGAACAGCATGGCGAGGCCCACGCCCGCCCAGGCGGTGAAATAGATGATGGTGCGTGGGCGGATCAGGTGGCGCCAGTTCCAGTGTTCGTTCTTGCCGGCGACATTGGCGGCGTAAAGGTCAGCCGTCGTATAGTTGATCAGGCCGCGCGGCTTGCCGATCTTGTCCATGACTGCGTCGCAGGCGTCGATGCACAGCGCGCAGTTGATGCACTCGAGCTGGTTGCCATCACGAATGTCGATGCCCATCGGGCAGACGGCGACGCAGGCGTTGCAGTCCACACAGTCACCGATCTTGAGCCCTTGCGCTTCCGCCTTCTTGCGTCCCGAATGGCGCGGCTCGCCGCGCCAGGCGTTGTAGGTGACGATCAGCGACTCTTCATCCAGCATGGCCCCCTGGATGCGGGGCCACGGGCACATGTAGGTGCAGACCTGCTCACGCATGAATCCGGCGAAGGTGAAGGTGGTGGCCGTGAGAATGGCGATGGTGAAATAGGCGACAGAGGGCGCCTCGCCGGTGACGAGTTCCCTGAACAGGGTGGGGGCGTCGGCGAAATAGAAGACCCAGAAGCCGCCGGTGGCGATGGCGATCAGCAGCCATACCAGCATCTTGAATGAGCGCCTGGAGAGTTTCGAGACGCTCCATGGCGCGGCATCGAGCCTGATGCGGGCGTTGCGGTCGCCCTCGATCTTGCTCTCGACCCAGACGTAGAGATCCGTCCAGACGGTCTGCGGGCAGGCATAGCCGCACCAGGCACGGCCGAAGAGCGAGGTGACGAGGAACAGTCCGACGCCGGCCATGATCAAGAGTCCCGCGATGTAATAGAATTCCTGCGGCCAGATCTCGATGAAGAAGAAATAGAAGCGGCGGTTGGCCATGTCGATGAGGATGGCCTGGTCCGGCGCATCGCCGGGCCTGGTCCAGCGCAGCCAGGGTGCGACGTAATAGATGCCGAGCAGGATGACCACCATCGCCCACTTGAAGCGGCGGAAGCGGCCGTGCGCGGCCTTGGGGTGGATCGCCTCGCGCGATGCATAGAGGGAGCGGTTCTCGGCCTTGTTGACCGGAACGGCACTTTCCCTGTCGACCTCATGGGGAGTATCGACCGTATTGACAAGCTGAACCATCATTCCCCTCGGACAACGGGCTGTCTATCAGAACAGTCTGATAGAACCGAAATCCGCCGTCTGCTGTCTGGCCGGAGGCCGCGTGCCATGAAGTCGAGGGACGCGGCCCCGGGCCTGTTTGTTACTGGGCGGCGGGCGCTTCGCCACCACCCAGCGAGTGCACGTAGATCGCCAGTTCCTTGATCGTCGCGTCATCGAGGCGCTTCGTCCAGGCCGGCATGACGCCCATGTGCGGCTTTGTCACCTGGGCCTTCACGTTGTCGATGCCGCCGCCGTAGAGCCAGAGCTTGTCTGAGAGGTTGGGTGCTCCGAACTCGCGGTTGCCCTTGCCGTCCGGGTTGTGGCAGGCCGCGCAGTTGTCCGCGAAGATCTGCTTGCCGGTCTCTGCCTTGCCAGCATCCGCCGTTTCGCCCGAGAGCGTCATGACGTAGTTGGCGACCTGGTCGATCTGGTCCGGCGTCAGGATGCCGTCGATGCCGAAGTTGGGCATCTGGGAATCACGGGTGCTTGGATCGTCCGCGTAGCGGATGCCGTGCTGCAGCGTTGTGTAGATGGCGTCAGGTGTGCCGCCCCACAGCCAGTCGTCATCGTTGAGGTTCGGGTAGCCTTTGCCGCCCGCTGCACCTGCGCCGTGGCAGGGAACGCAATTGACCTTGAAGGCCGCCGCACCACCCGCCTGAGCGAAGGCGAGGAGCTTGGGGTCCTTCAGGATGTCGTTGACGTTCATTGCCGCGATCTTGTCGACCGTGTCTTTCTGGGCGGCGGCGGCGGCGTCCATCTGCTGCTGCAACTGCCCGCGCGACGACCAGCCGAGGATACCCTGCGTCGCGCCGCCCGGAAGCGGCCATGCCGGATAGGCGATGGTGTAGCCGATGGCGAACAGGATGCAGCCATAGAAGGTGTAGAGCCACCATTTGGGCAGCGGCGTGTTCAGTTCCCGGATGCCGTCCCACACGTGACCGGTTGTCGGGGTCCCCGAGACTTCGTCCTTTTCGATGTTTGTTGCCATTTTCAGTCCTCGGAACCGTTCTGGAGGGGGATCTTCGCAATCTCGTCGTAGATGGCCTTGGAGCCCGGACGGAATGCGAAGAGGATCGCGCAGGCGAAGAACCCGAACATCACCAGGAGGGCCCAGCTGTCGGCGAATTCGCGCAGGAGGTTATAGAGTTCCATGGCCATTTACCTCGACATGTCGGCTTTGAAGGTCGAGAAGTCGACGAGCGTTCCGAGCACCTGGAGATAGGCGATCAGTGCGTCCATCTCCGTGACCTGTGGATCGCCATCGAAGTTGCGGGCAATCGCCTTCGGATAGCGCTTCATCAGGCCATCGGTGTTCTCGCCGGTTGCCTGGGCCACGATGTCGGCCTCGGCGTTGTCGATGTCCTCCTGGCTGTACATGTCGCCCTTGCCGTTGTTCACGGTGAGGTTCATGGCGGTCAGGTTGGCACCGAAGCCCTTCGGGTCGACGGGCTTCGAGGCGAGGAATGCGTAGCCCGGCATGATCGACTCCGGAACGACGTTCCGCGGGTCCGACAGATGCTGGCGATGCCATTCATCGGAGTACTTGGCGCCGACGCGCGCCAGATCAGGCCCGGTGCGCTTCGAGCCCCACTGGAAGGGGTGGTCGAACTGCGACTCGGCGGCGAGCGAGTAGTGGCCATAGCGTTCGACCTCGTCCCGGAAGGGGCGGATCAT
Organism: Bradyrhizobiaceae bacterium; assembly: GCA_947475225.1. Lineage (GTDB taxonomy): Bacteria > Pseudomonadota > Alphaproteobacteria > Rhizobiales > Aestuariivirgaceae > Aestuariivirga. The sequence continues at coordinate 2,160 of CANJMQ010000004.1, read as the reverse complement.
CTGGCTGTGGCACAGGTAGCATCCTTCGCGGACGTAGACGTTGCGCCCGGCCAGTTCGAGGGGCGAGTAGGGACGCATCCCATCCACCTTCTCGATCGTGTTCTGCAGCAGGAAGAGCGGAACGATCTGGACAAGTCCGCCGATGGTCACCACGAGCAGGCTGAAGATCAGCAGCAGCGTGGCGTTCTTTTCGAGTGTTTCGTGCTTCATGGCACCAGTGTCCTTCTTCTTATGCCGCAGCCGAGACCATGCCGACAGGCTGGGTCACGGGCTGGGCACCCCTGATGGTGCGATAGATGTTGTAGACCATGATGAGTGCACCGACGAGGAACAGGCCACCGCCGAAGGCACGGATCACGTAGTACGGGTGCATGGCCGCGACCGTTTCCACGAAGGAGTAGGCCAGGAAGCCGTTGGCATCGTACTCACGCCACATCAGGCCCTGCATGATGCCCGAAACCCACATCGCGGAGGCGTAGACCACGATGCCGAGGGTGGCGAGCCAGACATGCCAGCTGACGAGGCGCAGCGAGTAGACTTCCTTCCGGCCCCACAGGCGCGGGATCAGGTGGTACATGCAGGCCATCGAAATCATGCCCACCCAGCCCAAAGCGCCGGAGTGAACGTGTCCGATGGTCCAGTCGGTGTAGTGCGATAGCGAGTTCACCGACTTGATGGACATCATCGGGCCTTCGAAGGTCGACATGCCATAGAAGGCGACCGAGATCACCATCATGCGCAGCACGGGATCCGTGCGGAGCTTGTCCCAGGCGCCCGAGAGCGTCATCAGGCCGTTGATCATGCCGCCCCACGAGGGCATCCACAGCATCACCGAGAAGACCATGCCGAGCGTCTGTGCCCAGTCAGGCAGTGCGGTGTAGTGGAGGTGGTGCGGACCCGCCCAGATGTAGAGGAAGATCAGCGACCAGAAATGCACGATCGACAGGCGGTAGGAATAGACCGGCCGGTTGGCGCGCTTTGGGATGAAGTAGTACATCATGCCGAGGAAGCCGGCGGTGAGGAAGAAGCCCACCGCGTTGTGGCCGTACCACCACTGCGTCAGCGCGTCCTGGACCCCTGAGAACAGCGAGTAGCTCTTCGAGCCGAAGAACGAGACGGGGATCGACAGGTTGTTGACGATGTGCAGCATGGCAATCGTCACGATGAAGGCGAGATAGAACCAGTTGGCCACGTAGATGTGGCTTTCCTTGCGCTGCAGCAGGGTGCCGAAGAACACCAGGAAGTAGGCCACCCAGACAATCGTGAGCCAGAGGTCGACGTACCATTCGGGTTCGGCATATTCACGGCCCTCGGTGACGCCGAGGAGATAGCCCGTGGCGGCCAGCACGATGAACAGCTGGTAGCCCCAGAACACGAACCAGGCGAGGTTGCCGAGCGCCAGCCTCGTGCGGTTGGTCCGCTGCACCACGTAGAAGGAGGTGCAGAGCAGCGCGTTGCCGCCGAAGGCGAAGACCACGGCCGAGGTGTGCAGCGGGCGCAGCCGGCCGAAGTTGAACCACTCGAGGTCGGGGTTCCAGGCGGGGTAGGCGAGCTGGAGCGCGATGACGAGGCCCACGAGGAAGCCGACGACACCCCAGAACACCGTGGCAATGGCGCCGTAGCGCACCACGTTGTCCATGTAGCCCGAGGTGTCCTCCGCCGGCTTGCCGAAGCTGCGGGCCTTGAAGATCAGGGCCAGGATGGCGGCCAGCGCGAAGATGAACATGTGGATCGCGAAGGGCGTATCCACCGCCTTGGCGCCCATGGTGATGGCGAGAATGGCGAGCAGGCCCCACAGGGCCATCATCACCATAGCACCACCCCCGGAGGGCGAGCCCTTGTGTGTCATTGTATCAGCCCCCATCGGAGACCCCCTTTCTGAAAATAACTCACCTGCACGAATGCGTTTTGGGGGAGGCGGGGGCATTGACTTGGATCAATCAGACCCGGGCGCTTCCACATCTGCGTGTAGAATTGCGCCCAAAGTCTGAGTCGGCGAAGTCAATTCTGAGCGCCCTTGATTCGAATGGCCGCCGCGCCGATCATGCCGCCCGATGATTGGGCAATTGGGCATATTGGGCGCGGGGCTTGCCTATCTGGGCGCGCTGTTCGCGGTGGCGACCTGGGGCGACAGGCGGTCGCGGACGTGGACCACCCGGG